>JARLGN010000635.1 GCA_031292775.1 Acidobacteriota bacterium
TCCTGTCCGTAATTTCAAGTTGCGGTCTGTCCTCGGCGTTCATTCCCTATCTCCGGATTGGGAGGCGTCCCTCTTTTCGACAGAGGCTGAGCATATCACTGCGCCCGCCTCGATTCACTATGCCGCGGCCACGTGCCCGCGGGTACTGCCGCGCTGTTCGACGCGGAACCGCGAGCGCTTCCTATAGGACACGATACTAATTGCCCGCTGGATTCTTGGCGCCTGGCGTGGGCCGTGACAGCAACTCGACATACTCCTTGTAGAATTTCTGCTTGTCCAGGTCGTCCTGCACTTCCACGAGGGCTTCGCCCATCCCCGGCTGGAGTCCCGGGGCCCATGCCAGCGTGTTTCCGTAACCCGCGCCGTGATCCACGTCCACATCCATGTAGAGTTTCTTCCACTTCGTGATGATGGATGGATCGAGCCAGGCAACCGCCGCCAGTTCATCCCACAAATAATTGGCTTCGGCGTATTTGGCGACGTATTGCGCGGCGGGCGTAGCGCTCTTGCGCACCTGCTCGATCAGATCCTTTTCCATGCGCGTCTTCACGGAAATGTCCACCGTTGTGAGCACGATGCGCGGCCAGTGCGCGTGCAGCACGGCGTGCGACGCTTCCGGGTCCATCCAGAAATTAAACTCGCGTGTCGGGGTCACCGAAAACTCAGGATCGTCGGTTTGCGGATTGATGCTTCCCGCCATGAGGATGAGTTCTTTGCTCAACTCGGGGAATTTCGGGTCGAGCGCGATGGCCGTGGCCAGATCGGTCATGGGACCGGCCGCGTAGATCGTCACTTCGTGGGGGTATTGCTTGACCATGCGCACCAGGAAATGAGCGGCGTCTTCCTGGGCCGCCTGAATCGATGGCTTTCCTTCAAGCATCGCCGGAATGTCGTAAGGGCCGTGCACAGGATAGCCTTTGGCGAAATTCCAGGCCCCTTGATACACAACTTTTCCGTGCAGCGTTTCCCACTTGGCGATGTATTCCCTGCTATTCACCAGTGGGAAGGCAGCTCCAGGCACAACCGGAATGTCCGTGCGGCCGATGATCTCCATCAGGCGCAGGGCATGAAGCACTTCTTCATCGCGCCAGGCGTCCCCGGTGAGCACAGTGATGCCGAGCACATCCGTTTCGGGCGAGTTGATCAGGGAGAGGATTGCCTGCATGTCGGTGCCGCCCGGGCCGGCGGCGTCCTCATCAATAATGACCCTGCGCCGAGTCTGCGCGGAGGTGAGGAGCGCGGAGAAACAGAACAAAAAGAGCAACCTTAGGAACCAGCAGAATGATGTGCGATTTGCAGACATCGGGTTAATCCCCTCCAGATTTCGGTGAAGTATTGAATACAGTTGGCCACAACACCCTTCCACGGAAGTGTCCTCTTGAAGGGAGTTGCCGAGTTCGCGCCGAGACGATATCCCACGCATGCCATAATCATAAAACACTACGGTTTTCCGTTGCGGCGCGCCCACTCTGCCTCGAACTCCGCGCGCGAGTGAAACGATGTCTGTGTTCCCACGCGCGTTGTGGAAAGGGCTGCGTAAAGATTAGCGCTTGTCAGTGCATCTCTTTCCGGCAAGCCTTCGGCGAGAAAAACAGCGAAGCTCCCGATAAAGGCGTCGCCCGCCCCAGTCGTATCCACCGGAGTCACGGGAAAGGGCGGCAGAAGTTCAATGGCCTCTCTCGTAGCGAGAAGCGATCCGCGCGCGCCCAGGGTGAGAATCACGCGGTTAAAGCCCATCTGCAGAAGCGCAGAGGCGCATCTTCTCGCGTCATCCGTGGAATGGACCGCCAGGCCGGTGATCAGTTCAGCCTCGCTTTCGTTGGGCACGAAATAGTCGGCCCCCTGAAGTTTGAGCGAATGGATGGGTTGTGCGGGGGCGGGATTTACGATGCACCGGATGCCATGCTTGCGGGCAAATTGCACGGTGTAAGCGACCGTGTCCAGCGGGATTTCAAATTGCAGCACGATTGTATCCACGCTCCGCAACGTTGCAGCAGCGGCATCCACGTCGGCCGGTTTCAGGGTATCGTTGGCCCCTTTCACCACAATAATGCGGTTCTGGCCGCCAGGTTCCACAAAAATAGGCGCAACACCGCTGGAGACTCCGTCGACAATCCGCACGTGAGCGGCATCGATTCCGATCTTCTTGAAATTGTCCACGGTGGCCTGGCCAAACAGGTCATTGCCCACATTGGCAACCATGACCACGTCCGCCCCGCACAGGCAGGCGGCGACTGCTTGATTCGCGCCCTTGCCGCCAAAACCGAGATGGAAACTCTTCCCGAATAGGGTTTCGCCCGGGCGCGGAAACGTATCACTGAACGTGGTTAGATCAACATTGGCACTGCCGACGACGGCAATCCTCGGCTTTCGCGACATTCGTTCTCCTGTTACAGCGTTACGCGGAAAATATAACAGCGGCTGGAAATCAGCAAGTGCGCCAACAACACATGGTGTTGCAGGAGGCGGCGCGTGCTATTTAGGGTCATGTGCTTTCCACAAAATAGCCAAGCCCCTGAAAACCAAATTCAATTGATTCAAAGTCTTGCACAAAGTTTCCTCAACACCCGCTTGACACAGCCGCAATAGAGAAGTAATTTTCCGCGTTGCTTGTACTAGGGGTCAAAGCTGGCTTCCTGGAGTTGGGGGACTTGCGGGGCGGAGAGTCCGCAGCTCGACATTTCATATTTTGCTGCTGGTTCCAGGATGGCCAGGCTTACTGGCGCTTGGGGCGGACAGGAGTAAGTTCTCTGTCCCGGCTTTGAATCCGGAATAATCGTTTGTTGGGGTTGCCGAGAGGGGCGTGGCGAAATGAGCAGGACTATTATTGTCATAGCGGTCGTCGTCTTTATAGCTGCCGCTTGTTGTGGACGGCTAACGTATGGCCAAGTAACAGGCAGTTTTCTGGGAACGGTAACAGATAAGTCCGGTTCGGCGATTTCCGGAGCTACGGTCACGGTCACCTCGCAAGGCACTGGCGCAACTCGCGACACGAAGACCGATGATGCGGGGCACTACATCGTCAATTTGCTGCCCGTCTCCATCTATAGCATCCGGGTTGAATTCAAGGGCTTCCAGACCACGGAGGCCAAGGATGTCAAGCTGCAGGTGGATGAGCAGCGGGAATTGGATTTTACGTTGGCCCTGTCCACCGTGAGTTCCTCGGTGGAGGTGGTGGCCAACGCGGTTGCGGTGGAGACCACGAGTCCCTCCCTTGGCCAAGTCATCACCTCTCAGGAAGTCGCACAACTCCCGCTGAACGGGCGCGATTTCGTGCAGCTCGCCACGCTCACGCCTGGCACTACTCAGGAAACAAACCCCAACAGCTTTTTTACTAGCGGCGCATCCAGCGAAGTGGCTGCGCGGGGGTCCTTTTCCCTATCCGTGGGTGGTTCCCGCGCGAACAGCACGGACTGGTTGCTGGACGGCACCGACAACAATGAGTTGACGGCCGGCGGGATCGGGATTTTGTCTTCGATCGACTCCATTCAGGAGTTCAAGGTCCTGACTTATAACTACTCCGCCGAGTATGGCACGCGCGCGGGACCCACCGTTCTGGTGACCAGCAAGTCGGGAACCAACGATTTCCACGGCTCGCTTTTCGAGTTCCTGCGCAACACCGATTTGGACGCCAAGAGCTTTTTCGCAACCTCCAGGGAAAAGTTCAATCTGAATCAGTTTGGCGGGGGAATAGGCGGACCCATCCGCAAGAATAAGACCTTCTTCTTTGTCGATGGCGAGCAGAAATATCAACGCCATGGCATTACCTTTGCTGGATTAGTTCCCACCAAGGATATGCGCAACGGCGATTTTACCGATAATGCGCTCGGCGTGACGAATCCCGTTGGCGTTATCGTCAATCCCAATATGACCATACCCGGCCCAACACCTACCAGTCCACCCATAACTACCCCTTTCTACTGCGACGCGAGTGGTAATCCTATAGTTCCGAATGCGGATGGAAGCCAAACGCAAGTGACGGGAGGCAGCGCTTGCAACAAGATTCCTCCAGCTATGTTTAATAATTCCATTGGAGCGAAGATGATTGCGCTCTATCCATTGCCAACGCCGGGATACGATCTGAACGGAAACAACTTCCTGAGCGAGCCCGTCCGCTCGCTGAACGAAACGAAGTTTGACGCTCGCCTGGACCACAACTTTTCCAGCGCGGATTCCGTGTTCGCCCGTTTCAGCTATGACCAGGCCACCTCCTACGTGCCTGGAGGCGCGACCGGGTATTTTGCCGAGGCCGGCGCGTTCGCTAGCAATCAGGGAATTATCAACCATGCGCGCAACGTTTCGATTGGGGAAACGCACGTTTTTACCTCCACGACCGTGAATCAATTTAGCTTCGGTTACAACCGGATTTTCGACTACATCACCTCGCAAGGAACCGGCACTTGCGAGTCAAATATTATCGGGATTCCCGGCGCCAATCTGAATTGCGGCCCCATAACGGGTACCACCTGCGCGGGTAGCAGTTGCGGGCTGACCTCCGTCGGTGTTACCGGCTACTGGTCGCTCGGGGATCGCGGCTACTCTCCCTTTCAGGGCGGCACCAACATTTTCACAATCAATGATTCCTTCGACATGATCCGCGGCAAGCACGACATCAAGGTCGGAGGCGGCATCCGCATCAATGAAATGAATGTGCGGGCCGAAGGTTTCCAGGACGGGTATTGGGTCGTAAGCGGCGCTTGGACAGGTGACCCGGCGGCGGACATGCTCCTGGGTCTCGCGAGCCTCCGTATTCATGACCAGAACTTCAACGGAGATATCACCGGCCGGCGCTGGAAGCTCTTCCGCCCGTTTGTTCAGGACGATTGGCGGGCGACCAAGGATTTGACCCTGAATCTTGGCCTGGCTTGGGCCATGGCAAAACCAATTTCCGAAGCTGATGGTCGGATGGCGAATTTCATTCCTTCGGCCACCAGCTATCAGTGGCTGATTCCCGGCTCGGGGTGCACTACAGCCTTTCAACCATGTACGAGTACGGGTCCAAGTGCCGGGGTCAAAATGGATTGGACCGCTCTTGAGCCACGCGTCGGCTTAGCATGGAAGGTTCTTGGCAGTGACAAGACAGTGGTTCGCGGGGGTTTCGCGATATACCACGATTCCGGCTGGAGTATGGGAGCTCAGGGACTGTGGCAGAACCCGCCATTCGCTGCGGAATCCTTCGGCATTCAGTTTGGCGGCTGCACCACTGTGACCGCCTGGTGTGCATCTCACGGCGGGACGCCAAACGTCGGGCCACCGGCGGTAGACGGATTTTCCCAGATGGTAGGCTTTTCGGACGGGTTCCCCAGCATCCCGTCCCCGGTAACCCCACCAAATTTTGCCGGGTCATTCAATACCGAAAACACCAATCTAAAGCAGGGTCAAGTCCAACAGTTCAACATAAACCTGGAGCGTCAATTGCCCGGGCAAATCGTGCTGACGGCTGGATACGCGGGTTCTCGAGGTTCCCATATTCTCAGTTTTGGGAATAACATCAATACGAGCTCGCCGTATGCCTGTGCTGGCGGACCTGATCCCGTGGCTGGGTACACTTTGGGTTGCGGGCCTGGCGGAGCGTACATCCCCCTGGCCTTTCCAAATTTCCCCTTCTCGGACGTTTACAGCATCAACGATTTCGGGAGCGCCCACTACAATTCGCTGCAGATTAAAGCGGAGACGAAGAGTACCAGGTACGGCATCTACGCTTTGATCGGCTACTCGTATTCCCGAACGTACGACTCGGGGTATTCCGATGGTTTGAGTACCCCAATTGGAGCGCCCGACTTCCCGCTACCCGGATGGCAGAAGCTGGACTGGGCTCTCTCGCAGATCAACTTGGACAACAGCTTTACTGCCAGCGTGATTTATGACTTGCCTTTCGGCAAGGGCAAGAAGTTTGGTAACAATTGGAACAATGCGACCAACGCACTTCTAGGGAACTGGCAGGTGACGCTCATTGAGAAAATCACCTCGGGTTTCCCGGTGTTTATTATAGACAGCAACAGCGCATCGACGGGGGGAGCCAACTTAATTAACATTGGAACCGCAGCCGTCGCTGGCCGAACCGACGAGGTGGGCAATCCATTCCAGGCGGGCACAATCGGATCCTGCGTAGGGCCGAGTACGTTAGGTGCGAAGGGGTATTGGTTTAATCCCTGTGCTTTCGCGGCCCCCCCACCAAATGAACTGGGGACTACATCCCGAGCCCCGCTCTCCGGGCCAGACTTCGTGAATACCGACTTCTCGATCATCAAGCGATTTGCTTTGCCCCGGGAGAATATGGGGCTTGATTTCCGGGTGGAAATGTTCAATCTCTTCAACCATGCGCAATTTGGCCTCCCTGCCGCCGACCTCAATGCTCCGTCATTCGGTCTAGTCTCATCGACGGTGAACAACCCACGTCTCGTTCAACTCGGCCTGAAACTCACTTTCTAGGGCTGGCTCGCAACGGGTCAAACTCAACTTTGCATTCGCCGCCCCGCCAGAGCACCGGTGGGGCGGTCTTTTTTTTGCGCGAATTACTGCCCCAGATTCTTCAATTCTTCTTTGGCCTGCGCATGATCGGGATGCTGTTTGAGAAGCTCCAGAAGAACGGCTTTTGCCTTCTCCCGGTCGCCTTCGATGGCGTACACACGCGCCAGATTCAGATAGGCCTGGTCGTACGTGGGCGCCACGCGAATCGACTCTTCAAAACTGCGTTTCCCTTCCTCGGGGCGCCGCGTACGCAGGTAAAGAATCCCAAGGTTGTTGAGCGCCTCCGGGTATCCTGGCCGGAAAGCAAGCGCCTTCTGCAAATAGTCGTAGGCATGATCGGTGTCATTCTGTTGAGCATAAACCATGCCGAGGCTGTAATTTGTCTCAGGGTCATCGGGATTCAACGCGATGGCGCGCTCCAGCGCGTTCTTGGCCTGAGCCCAGTCCTTCTTCTGGCGGTAAGCACTGCCGAGATTTCGCAAGGCGATGGAGTGCTCGGGGTCGATCTGAAGGGCGCGTCTAAAATATTCTATGGCCAGATCGAAGTTCCCCTCGCGTGCCGCTAAAATACCCAGGTTATTCCAGCAGTTGGGCGCTGTGCCTGGATTGCTGGCACGCAGTTGGAGAGCGTGCTGAAAACATTCGCGGGCCTCATTCGTCTTTTGCTGACGCAGGCAGGCGCTGCCAAGCCCATAGAGGGCCTCGGCACTGTTCGGGTCGTCCTTGAAAGCCTGCCGGAAAAATACTTCCGCCTGTTCGAAATAATCGCGTTCAAAAACAACGAAACCGAAGGAAAGGTAATTTCTCCCGAACTCGAATGACTCGCGCAATCCAGCAAAAGGAAGCCCCTTAATCAAACGCTCCGCATCGTTCTGTGGGATGCTTCGGAAGTCACTCTCAAAGTGGTCCTTCGGTGTCGGTCCCTGGTAGAGCTTGACGATGTTTCCCGCGGGGTCAATGAGGAACGAAATGGGAACACTCATGTCGCGATGCCGGTCAAACAACTGTCGGTAGAAAAGGTTGTAGACGCCGGCGAGTTCCTGGGTGGCCAGGAGGATGGGCAGAGAGATGCCTTCTTTTGCGGCCCAGGAGCGCACGGCCGCGGGGTCCTGGGGATCATCGAGATTCACGCACAGCACGCGAACTTTTCGCGCCGCCCAGTCTGCCTGATGCTCTTGCAGAAGGCGCAATTGGCTGGCGCAGGCTGGCGCCGCGGTGGCCCAAAAATGAAGCAGCACGAAATTCCCGCGGAAGGAGTGGAGTTGCTGGGTGTCCCCGGAAAGATCCGGCAAGGAAAA
>JARLGN010000636.1 GCA_031292775.1 Acidobacteriota bacterium
ACATTCGTGGCGGGCATGCTCTCTGCCCGGCGGGGCTCTGTGGCGCCGGCAATTTGTCCCGGATGCACGCTGCTGCTGCGTCCAATTTATGCGGAAGCGCTGAAGGGCAACGGACAAATGCCGGGCGCAACTTCGGAAGAAGTTGCTGAGGCCATTACCGACAGCGTCGATGCCGACGCGCGCATCATCAATCTGAGTTCCGCCCTCGTTCGACCTTCGCCGCAAGGCGAAAGCAAGCTGGAGGAGGCGCTCAACCACGCGGCCCACCGGGGCGTTATTACCGTGGCCGCGGCGGGCAATCAGGGAGAGGTGGGAAGTTCCGTCATCACGCGCCACCCGTGGGTGATTCCGGTGGCTGCCTGCGACACACAAGGCAAACCGGTCAGCGAATCGAATCTGGGGGGCTCGATCGGCAAGCGTGGGCTGAGTGCGCCGGGGGTGGACGTTACCAGCCTTGGGACAAATGGCAAGCCGCAGAAGTTTGGCGGGACGAGCGCGGCCGCGCCTTTCGTGACCGGCGCGATTGCGCTGCTGTGGTCAGAGTTCCCGGGCGCCACGGCAGTCCAAGTCAAGCTGGCCGTGACGCAAGCGGGCACTCCAAGACGTGTAGCCATCGCGCCGCCCGTCCTTGATGCGGAGGCAGCTTATCAGGCGATGGCCTCCACCTACAGCGGGAGGAGAGTGGCATGAACAGAAACGAAGCGCCCAAACCTCAGGGGAAGGGAGCCCAACCTCCACCACATCGTGTTCGTCTTCCGGGGTTCCTGATTGACGAGGAGATAGGTCTGGGCGATGCCATCAAGCGGGCCACCTATGCCATGGGAATCAAACCCTGCGGCGGCTGCGAAAAGCGCGCGGCGGCACTCAACCGATGGATGCATTTCTCACGGTAGTTTGACAGACGTAAGTCGGGGCGGACCCGAATTGACCACCGGCCGGCGCACGCAATGCGCCACTACATCTTGAATTAAGGAGGCGAAATTCTCATGGAGCAAACAGAGGTGAAAGAACAGGTGGCAACTCTACCCGCCACCGGCAGTGACGTCGCAGTGCCAGTGACCCCTTCGGCGAGACCGGCGGCGGGTTCGCTCGCCCCCCAGTCATGTCCAACCTGCGGAACGGCCCCCGCCGCCAACGGTGGAGCCGCGGCTGCAACCAGCTATGTCTATGCGATCGGCAGGATCGAAGCGCGCTTCCCCCGCCCTTCGGTGGAGAAGGAATTTGCCCAAGCTACTGGGAGAGCGGAGACGGCCGGGCTGACGGACCGGCAGGCGGTGCAAAAGGTTCTTTCGCAACGGCAGAATCGCTACCTGGCCCGCCAGTTGTGCTGGGTGATGACGATTGAAGGCATGGAGACTTACATCCTTGTTCCTCGCGATCCAGCGGACCTCGATTTGTTGGTGGAAGCCCTGCGTCCCACCCCTCAACCGTGGGACCTCGATTGCGTCATCGGGGTTCGCGGACCCATCGCCAGTCCGGAAATGTGCAACGGACTGGTGGTTCCGATTGTGGGCTTCGACCAAATCTATTCCTTCGACCGCGACGCCCTGATCAAGGCCATTCCGAAACCCGAAAAGACCACCGCCAAGGATTTCGCTCCCGCGGCAGAGGAACTGTTCGACCGCATTATGCAGATGGCGGACAACGCCGGAGCCACCGGCGAGCACCGGGCTTTGAATTACCTGGCGGTCCGCTATCAGGCCATTTACGCCAACGCTTCCGACGCCTTCGCGCGCAATGAGGCACTGACGGCCGTCGACGTCCAACCTTCGCCGGTGAGTGGCACGCGCAATGTGGTGGACGTCATCTTTACCTACACCAACCGAGCTACCGACGTGGATGATCAGGTTTTTGTTCGCGTCGATGTGACCGAGGAGTTTCCGTTCCTGGTGAAGAAGTTGTCACCGTACTATGGGCGCTAGAATTCTTGGCTAAAAGCCAACGAGGTGTGAAATGAACAGTGTGAAAATACCAGGATTTACTGCAGAGGTATCGCTAGGCAAGCCCAGGGGACACTACCAAACGCGGATTTCGCTGGATTCCATCAGCGGTGGTTCCGTCCAGGCTCAAGCAGCATGCTTTTGCTCCGAGCCCGACATCAAGAGAGTCTGCACGAGCCCCGGCCACTGCTACAACGAGAAGGTCTGCCTGCAGTGGTTTTGCCCCAAGAGCCAGGAAATCGATGATGATGATTTGGCAGGGTTCTTTGGCCTCACTCCGGATTGATCGTTGAACTGCAAGAGGGAGGGGGCGACCTTCATCCCTCTATCCGGCGAATATCCTTTCAGGGTCTTGGGGCTCCCTGATATGTCGCAAAGTTGTTCGTGCACGTGGACGTAACCGGGGAGTTTCGTTCCTGGTCACGAAAATGTCGTCCCCCTACGATCGCTGAACCTGGAGCATTTTGATTTAGAGGAGACAAAAATGAGTATCCCTGGATTTGCCGCTGAAGCTTCACTCTACAAAACCGGTGGACAGTATTATGGGGCTACCACGGGTTCTACGTTCGCAGGCCAAGTGTTGCCCATGACCTGCTGCTCTAACTGCCCGACTTGTGAATGTAATTCCTGGGAGTGCCCCCCTGGCCATCCGGGATGCTGCTTGCCCTATCTGAGGGCCTGCATGGCTGAGCGTTTGCAATGCGAGAGAACTTGCAAACACTGCAAAGCATAGCCCCCTACGGGCGCCGCCGACATCGACTTATGTCACCAACTAGCGCGAGGAGTCGCTCTGCGAGCTTGGTGGGCGGCGTTTTGACCGCTGAACCTGAAAATGTCACCGAAAGGAGATAAGAAAATGCGTTTACCCGGCTTTTCTGCTGAAATTTCGTTAGGTCGCTCCGGAGATCGGTACGAGGCGACTGCGGACGCGACACTTGGTAACAAGACACAACAGGTAGAGCCGCAGTTCTGTAGGCGCCAGGGAAATACGATTATCTGCACCGACTGCTCTGACGGCTATTGTTGGACGCATACAATCCATATCCCCACGCTTTACTAGGCAGGCATCGCCCGTCAGCGAGGGCTGAATACTTGTCCCGATTATGCCAGGGGATTTGTGTGCTCGTTCATACGTGCAATGAACTGCTGTTTGGGCGGGTGGGGTGACGACTATCCGTAAAGCTAAGTTGAGTCAAGAGGAGGAAATTCGTATGAGCATCCCAGGATTTACCGCTGAATATGCCGTGGCTTTCCGCAGGCCTTTCGCGGCGTCAATTTTGCGGAGGCGGAGTGTGCACCTGCAACCAGAAATATCCCCTGCCGTGATAGACATCGGTGGCGAGTGTATCAGTCGATGTGCGGGCGACCCGGAATGTGCTTTCGTCTGCCAGACTTCAGGTGATATTGGCAGTGGAGGCGGGACCGGCGGCGGAGGCGGCGGAACCCGGCACTGCAATGTCGGGTGTGGTCCATGCCAACAGATCGGGGGGCGATGGCAAAGAGCTTGCGTGCAAGCGAATTGCAATGTTCATGACGTTCCGTGCAAGCCGGTAAGGGCGTGAAGCCGCGTTTCCATCAACCAGGGTGTCAGCCAGCTTTGATCGATACGTGGAGTCAAAACGAAAGGAGAAACCAGATGAGTATGCCGGGATTTACCGCTGAAGCAACGCTCGAGATTATGAAGGAAAGTTATCTTCTCACGCCGAAGGGCTCGCAAGAAACCGGAAGCGTGCAGCCGCAGGGATTATTCGTTAACCCCAGCGGTGATCTTGTGTATTGCGATAACTATGTCGGATGTTTCGTGGTCCATCACAAAATCAACCATACCCTCTATTGATGGGGGTAAACAAAAGGAGAGATGAACATGGCGATAGAAGTTGGTTCACCACTATGGGCTATTCTGGCTGACTGGATAAAAATCATCCTGACGCTACCCGATCCCCCTCCGGAGGGGCTGGCGCAGTTAAACGACGCGGCCATCCTGACGGCGATTTCCGCGTTGACGCAACGGCTATCGCCGGCGGCGGGGGCGGATCTGCGTAAAGTGCTGCCGCAGGTCCAGGCACGTCTCAAGACTGTCGGCGGCTAGACATCGGCGTATTATCCGGGAGACATCCGGAAATTACCCTCCTCGTAGCGCCGGGCTTTAGTCTGGCATATGCCGCCCTAAAGGACGGCGCTACACCTCCCCGGCGTTTACGTACCTTTCCGATGATTCCTGACGAGCCCCCAAGGGCGCCCTTGGTTCGAGGAGCGTGAACGGGATTGAGAACCTCAGCTTAGGGTGTGGGTGGCAAGAGTGATGGTCACATCGTCATCCGGAGTCTTGGTGGCGCCCCCGTCGCTTTGGGGATGAAATTCCACGCGCAGGGTCTGGGCATTTGCCACCACTCGCAGGTATCCGTAGTCGGTGTCGTCATAGCTTTCGAGGGTGAGCGTGTTATCGATTTTGTACGGAGTGCGGTAAGTCGCGCGCATTTTCGAAAGCGGTGAGTGGCCGCCGCACCCCGCCACCACGAAAGGAATCTGGAAGTTGTTTACCGTGCGCGAGAAGAAAGGGGTCAGCGAGAAGAAAGGAAGAAAGGGGGTCAAAGGAAGAAAGGGGGTCAGAGGAAGAAAGGGGGTCAGGAACGTGTGAAGAAATGTGTTTCGAGAAACGGCGAGTGGAAATGGCAGTCGCGCAAGGCGTCAGAGTCCTTGGGTATTAGGCTCTCGGCGGAGGACGTTGCCTGTGACCGC
>JARLGN010000094.1 GCA_031292775.1 Acidobacteriota bacterium
AGGATGACGTGCGGCTCGAAAACGCGCCAGTCGCGGAAGGCCGAGTGGTTTTCATGGGTGACTCGATAACCGACAGATGGGACTTGGCGAAATACTTTCCGGGTAAGCCTTATGTGAACCGTGGCATCGGGGGACAGACCACCATGCAGATGCTCGTCCGCATGCATCCTGACGTGATCCACCTTCGCCCGGCGGCTTTTATTCTATTGGCAGGGACCAACGACATTGCCAGCAACACAGGTCCGGAAACGCTCGAAATGGTGGAGGACAACATCCGCGCCATGTGCGAATTGGCCGCGAGCCATAACATCAAGATTATTCTCTGCTTGCTCACGCCCATCAGCGACTACGGCAAGGGGAAGCAATCCGTGCATCGGCCGCCCGCGGATATTCTGAGCCTCAATCATTGGATTGAAAGCTACGCCCCTGACGTCCACGCCCAGATTGCTGACTACTACACGGCACTGGTGGATGATAAAGGCATGTTGCGAGAGGGCTACTCGGAAGACGGTTTGCATCCCAATGCCCGCGGATATGAACTGCTGGCGCCCGTTGCGGAAGCTGCCATCCAAAATGCGCTGAAATAGAAGTGGTTAGTGGCGAGTGGCTAGACGCAATACTGTTCGCTTAACGGATTTCAAGGTATTAGGTGGTAATTGCTAACGGGGCGACCCCCTCACCCGTCCCGCCCCGGCTGGTGAAAACGCCGGATGCGGTCCACCCTCTCCCCCAAAGGGGCGTGGGTAGTTAATTCAAATTACCTCTCCCCTCGCCCCTTTGGGGGAGAGGGGCGGGGGTGAGGGGGTCGAGTCGAAACCAGTAAGCATAAGTGACCCGCATTGTGGCTAGACCGATGATTGCCCGCGCAAGTAGCGGGAGTGACGGGCATTTTCCACCAACGACTAGCTACTCGCCACTCTTCACTATTCACTCCCATGTTGACGTGCATTGAAATCCGGCTCTTGACGGATCGTGACGCCGCGGCATATTGGCACCTGCGGCTGGAGGCACTGGAACGTGAACCCCAGTCCTTTGGCGAAGCAGCGGAGGAGCATCGGCAGACCTCGGTGGAGTTGGCCGCCGAACGCCTGGCGGCGAATCCTGGCGATAATTTCGTCTTTGGCGCGTTTCAGCAAAGCCAACTTGTCGGAATGGCCGGATTCTTTCGCTACCCAATCGCCAAGGCGCGGCACAAGGGGAGGATTTGGGGCGTTTACGTGGGCGCGAGTTGCCGCGGGCAGGGAATTGGTCGGGCGTTGCTCGCAGCCCTACTCGAGAGGATTAAAGCCTGCCCGGGGGTGGAGCAGGTGTCCTTGACCGTAGTTACCGGGCAGGAAGCCGCGCGGAATCTCTATTGCTCGCTTGGCTTTAAACCCTATGGGCTGGAGCCGCGCGGCCTAAAGGTCGGTGACCGTTATCTCGACAACGAGTACATGGTCTTGAAACTCTCGCAATTGGGCCATTGAGCCCATTGAGTCATCGGGTCATCGGTTCATCGGGCCATCGGGCCATCGGGTCATTGGTTCATCGAGCCATTGAAGAAACTGCCCGTCGACCGCCGTTAAGCGCTTCCGATTTGAGGCTTCCCCGCCTCATCTGCTTTCGAGAACAGACCACGGATAAAAGAACGTCCTTAAATGGCCCGATGATCCGATGACCCGATGGCCCGGTTGTTTAATGGCTCGATTCGGAGTAGTACCCGTCGCGGGCTTGCACAACAAGATCCTTTTTCTTCGTGGTCAAAGTTATCTTGTGATACCCCGCCCCGGAGTTCGGCGGCTCGGGCGTATATCCCAGGCTGTATTGGCTGCGCAATTCTTCCTGGATTTGGCTGAAGGTTTCATCAACGGGGTGCTTCTTGGACACCTCGAAAAAGCGTCCGCCTGTTTCCTTGGAAAGCCGCTCGAGAATCTTTTTGCCGTCCGGCCGTGATTCCTGCTGGTGCGGATACCCTCCGCCATGATGGCCCCCGCCACCCATGCCCCCTCCCATACCATGGTGCCCATAGCCGCCGCCACCGCCGCCAAATTCCGGCTCCGGGGCGAAGAGAATGGAATAGACCAGCGTGTCGGAACGTTGGGCCGCTTCAATGGCGCTGGCAAGGGTTTTCTTGCTATTGCGGTCAACCCCATCGGAAAGGACGATCAGTGCTTTGCGTCCCCCCTGCTTCGCCATGATGTCATTTGAGGCCAGGTAAATCGCATCAAAGAGTGTAGTACCGCCACCGCCCCATCCACCCCGTCCGTGCCCCCCCTGGCGCTGGCCGCCGGGCCCCTGGTGCTGGTCCTGCCCGGAGTCGGGTGAGTCGCCGTGGCCTTCCTCGGAACGCTGCGGAACTTGCAGCAGGCTCAGTGCCTTCTGCAATTTCTCCCGTGACGCGGTGAGATCCTGAAGGAGTTCCACTTCCCGGTCAAAGTGAATGACGAAGGCCTTATCTTTGTCGACCCGCAGCACCTGGTCGAGAAAGGCGGAGGCGGCGTCGCGCTCGTCTCCCAGAACGCGATGCTGGCTGAAGCCTGTATCAACCAGCAATCCGAGCGTCAGGGGAAGATCGGTCTCATGGGAGAAGTAGCGAATTGATTGGGGGCGGTCATCTTCCTTCAGCTCAAAATCATCCTGGCCCAGGTTCCGTACGATCGCTCCCTTTTTGTCGTGTACGGTGGCGAGTAAATTGACCACTTTTACGTGAACGGTGATGGGCGGCCCTTGCGGCGCTTGTGTTCCCAAGCCTTGCTGACTTCTGAGCGGCTGAGTCGCAAGGAACACCGGCAGCAGTAGGAGGACGAGGGTAAGCTTTCGCCAGCCGATGGATCTGCGTGCGAATTCATTGGCACAAGGTTGCGCAGGCTGCTTCGATACTTTTTTCATTTTCTTTGATGTCTTTCCGCATCTTTAGTTATGGGTGCTGGCTGAATATGGATATCTGCCCCGCCGCGTTTCCGTCCCACTTACTGCCGCTATTTCCCGGACGGAACCTCCGCAGGCGGCCCGTTAGATTCTGCCACACATTTGCTTTCCGCTTGGATGGAAAAAAGACCGGTAGGGGTTGTTTGTCTCCCGTAACCCGGCAGGCAAATATTCTGGAGGTACGATTGGTGTCGGGGAAGATGTTCGCCATCGCCATTCGGCGCCGGCCGATTGTGGTAGCATGGCCCTTGAAGCGCCCAGAGAGAGCGTGGTCGTCGTCTTTTGCTCTCCCACTAACTGCTACACGGAGGCATGGAATGAATGAAATTGCTGCCCAACAACCGCTTCGCATTATCAATGGCATTGCGCCAACTCGGATTTGTGACAATGGCGGCTGGACTGATACCTGGTTCGCCAGGACAGGGAAGATCTTCAACATTGGCGTGTACCCCTACGTGGAAGTTCAGGTTGAAGTGTTTCACCGCGACGACAAACGCCAGCAAGTTGTGATCTTCGCGGAAAACTATGGCCAGCGATTTCCCGTAACGCAGAGAACCGCCGGATGGGGCGAGCACCCCCTGTTGGAGGCGGCCGTTGAAAGGATGAAGGTCCCCTCAAACCTGGCCTTAAATGTCACGATATTCTCCGAGGCGCCCAGCGGAGCGTCCACGGGCACTTCGGCGGCCGTAGGTGTGGCGCTGGTGGGAGCACTCGACCGTCTCACCCGGGGGCATCTGACCGCGCATGAAGTTGCTTACACCGCCCAGGCGATTGAGACCCAGATGCTCAAGCTGCAGTGCGGAATCCAGGACCAATTATGTTCGGCCTATGGCGGCATTAATTACATCGAGATGTTTGATTATCCTCACGCGAGCGTATCCCAAATCCAGGTGCCGAACGCCATTTGGTGGGAGCTTGAAAGACGCATGGTCCTCATCTACTTTGGGAAATCTCATACCTCATCCGCTGTCCACGAAAAGGTCATTCGTGAACTTGAGGGGCTGGGACCGGACTGCAATAAACTTCAGGACCTGCGGGAGACAGCGGAAAGATCCCGTGACGCCGTTTACGCTGGGGACTTTGCCGGACTCGGAAAGGCCATGATTGAGAACACGGAGGCGCAGGAACGCCTGCATCCTGACTTGGTGAGTGCGGATGCGCGGCGGGTGATTGAGATCGCAAAGGCGCATGGGGCTTTGGGATGGAAGGTGAACGGGGCAGGGGGAGATGGGGGTTCCCTCACGATCCTCTCGGGCTCCCTGTCACACGTTAAGCGTGCCATGATCCGGGAGATTGAAGCTGAAAATCCCCTGTTCAGGAACATCCCTATTTACTTAAGCCGAACGGGTCTTCGTACTTGGGAAGGCATACCCGGTGAGTCAAAATGAGTTCAGCCTGCGCAGGGGACCTGGCGCTTGCCTGATTAATGACGTTGCCTCGCGTTCGGCGGGTATGAGTCTCGGCGGTCCAACCGGATTAAGACAAGTCAGGTTTTTAGCCTGCGCGAAGCGCCTTGGAGTGCGGCCGCGAAGCTGCCGCCTTTCCCTGGACTTGATTTGAGTTCACGATATTCCGGTGGCAGTTAGTACTACTGCATTCCACTGCGCTCGCTGCCGCAACCGCATTCCAAGGCGGTAGTTGCTGCTCCCGCACTCCAAGGTGCCTTTGGCACAGTTATTTTCGTGACAGCAAGCGGCGAAGCCGGAAGTCATCGCTCTGTGCCCGGACCGTAATTTGGACAAGCTTGGGTTTGGATACCTGCTTGGGAAGGTATTGTACTCTGTCCGTATTCTCGATAAGATGTTGGGTGGAGAGGGGATACTCC
>JARLGN010000637.1 GCA_031292775.1 Acidobacteriota bacterium
CCCTGGCTGGTGCACGCGTTCAGCACACGGCGGGGAGGTGTTAGCAAACCTCCGTGCACGGGGCTGAACCTGGGATTTACCGCTTCTGACCAGCGCGAGCGGGTGGAGCAAAACCGCCGCCGCTTCTTTGGCCACGTGGGTGGCAAGGAATTTACACCCACCTCGGTGCATCAAATTCATTCCTCCCACTCGTATGTCATCACTCGCGACGGGTCCGGCCAATTGGCCTACCAGCCGCCCGGCATCCAGGTATCCGTGCCATCTTCAAGCAACCTGCCGGCTGGAGACGGGTTGATAACCGCGGAGCCCGGCATCCTGCTGACCATCCGAATTGCCGATTGCCTGCCGGTACTGCTGGTGGATCCTCAACGGCGGGTGGTGGCCGCGGTCCATGCGGGTTGGCGTGGCGCGCTGGATCGAATCATTGAAAAGGCTGTAGGGGACATGCGGCGCACATTCGGTTCTGACCCGCAGAATCTCATCGCGGCGCTGGGGCCCTCGATCCGTGACTGCTGCTTTGAAGTGGGTGAGGAAGTTGTGGAAGCCTTTTACGGGAAGTTTGCGATTGCCGACCAGTTCTTCCGCACGCTGCCCAATCGTCCGGAGGCCGCCACGGATCGCCATTCAATCCTCTTCCTTAGCGCCTATCCGCCGGGGCACGCTCCTGAGAATGTTCCCGCCGCCCGTCTCGATCTTATCGCCGTCGCCCGGCATCAGCTCACCAGCGCGGGTGTGAAAGCAGCGGATATCCCGGTGGCTGACTATTGCACGGCTTGCCGCACGGATCTTTTCTTCTCCCATCGGCACGAAGGCCCGGGTACCGGCCGGCAGGTAGCCGCCATTGGAATCAGGGAATCACGAAATCGGGAGATCGGGTCATCGGCCCATCGGGTCATTGAGGGATTGGGTCAGTAAGCGATCTAGCAATTGAGTGATTGAAAGCATCAGAGGTTTACGGTCGTGACCAACTCGCCAAAGGCAAAACCACCAACGCGCTCAAGGAATCGATGAACTGATCTTCCAATGGGCAGATGAACCGATGGCCCGATTACCCGATCACCCGATAGATAGGCTGAGTTGCCCGCAGGCGGCGTGGATATCCTGACCCCGCGAAATGCGAATGAACGTAGGGATGCGGCGATCAGTGAGAATTTTTTGGAAGGCAAGGACCCGCTCAAACTCGGGGGCGCGGTAGGGAAGTTCCGGGCCGCTATTGTAGGGAATCAGGTTGACCCGGGAGCGCAGATCGCCGAGCAGGTCCGCCACGCGGCGCGCGTCGTCGTCCGAATCGTTGCATCCATCCAGCATGACGTACTCGAACATCAGATGTTCCCACGAGCGCAAGGGGTAAGCGCGGCACACGCGCATCAAATCTGCCAGCGGGTATTTCTTATTGATGGGCATCAGGGCGCTGCGCTGCTCGTCACTCGATGCATTTAATGAAATGGCCAGCTTGGGACGCATGGGGGCAAGCGCCAGCTCCTCGATGCGCGGAAGGATTCCCACGGTGGAAACGGCGATGTGCCGCAGCGTGATGCCCACGCCCTTCGGATCGGCAAGAATCGATACCGCCTTCAAAACCTGCGGCAGGTTCAGCATCGGTTCGCCCATTCCCATGAAGACAAGATTCAGCCGGGCGCCGCGCACCATGTTCTGTCCCGCGGCTACCCCAAGCACCTGCCCAATGATTTCCCCCGCCGTCAAATTACGCTTTGCCCCCAGCATTGCCGTGAAGCAAAACTTGCAGTCAACGGCGCAGCCCACCTGGCTCGACAGGCACAGCGTGGTGCGATCCTCATCCGGCATGTAAACGGTTTCAACTGAGCTGCTGTCCTGAAGGCGGAAAAGGTAGCGGACGGCGCCATCGCGGGAACAGAAATGACGCTCGGCTTGCGGGTAGATGATTTCCTTATGAGGCTCAAGGGCGCTGCGGAAATCGCGATTTAGATCGGTGAGTTCATCAAAGTTGCGAATCCACCGGGCATAAATCCCGTGGTAGAGCTGTCGGCCGCGATAGCGGGGTTGGCCGAGACTCTCCGCCAGATTTTCCAGTTCTTCCTGGTTGAGCCCGAGAAGATTGCCGTTATGTCCTGCAAGTGTCATAGCGCTTGATTCATTCAGTGGCATCCGAAGCCCGATTCAATCAATGTTAACACGGGGTGGCCTCGGAGAGGTCTAATGTTGTTAGCGGTGGGTGAATACCATGGAATCGAAGCCCCTTTTGGCCTCATGGACTCGGCTCAAAGCCGAATCCAGTTGACAAACCCCGGTAATCAGAAATAATCCGACCAGACGTCTTTTTAATGCTGGAAGGAGAAAATGAGCCCTCGACGTGCCAATCCTGAACTTGCTGGCCGCCGCCGTGATGCCCTGGTTCGGGCGGGATATGCTGAAGTCTTGGAAAAGGGGATTCAGGGGACAACCCTGGATTCTGTTGTCGCCCGTGCCGGATCGAGCAAGGGCGGAGCTCTTTACTATTTTCCCACGAAAGAAGATCTGCTGGTTGGTGTGCTGGATTGGCTCCTTCGGCAGTTGAACCAAACGCTGGATCAAGTCCTGGAAGCACAGGACAGCGCGCGCGGCAAACTGGTCTCCGAATTGGAAGTTCTATTCCACAGTGCGGAAGTCAACCGCAAGCTGTACCTTGTCTTCTTCGATTTTGTGGCGGTGGGAACGCGCCACAAGCGATTTCGGGCCCTCTTGCAGAAATTCTTTGAAGCCTGCCATCGCCGCGATATCAAGATAATTGAGCTGGGACTGGAATCGCAACAGTTCCGGCGAGTGAACCCGCATGACGCCGCTGCGACCATCCGCGCCTTGGTGGATGGGTATTGCCTGCAGTGGCTGGTGGGACCAGGTGAGGTGACGATAGAAACCTATCGGGATCGCTGCCGCGCCGTTTTGGGCGCATACCTTTTGCGCTGAGGTTTAGCGCTGGCTTCCAACCGGCATCGAGCCGCCAGGACGGCGGCGCTACGTTCAAATTAGGACAGCACCCGTTCATCCTATTTCTTGACGCCCCAGCATTGCGGTGAGACACTAGCCGCGCCGGTCGGAGGCGGTACACTCTCATCCCGCCGGCATCTCGCAGATCTATCCTGCAATTGTTTACGTTCATGTTGGAGGTCGCAATGGACAGGCCTTCGTATTCAAGGGTACAGAATCAACGCCATTATCGCCAACCGCTCGTCATGGGCCGGTTCGGCGCCCTCATTCTTCTTTTCCTGCTGGCGCTGCCGGCTTTTGCCGCGCAGGTGCCGGTGCGCGACGGCCAGTCGGTTGACCTGAAGCTCCGCAACGTTCTCACCACGGATAATGTTCGCAAGGGTGATGCGATTGAGTTTGAGGTGGCGCAGGATGTTCTTATCAACGGACACGTCGTGATTGCCAGGGGAGCGACCGCGCGCGGGAAGGTTGTTGAGGTGAAGGGCGCCTTCAAACCCCGGGCCAAAGACGCGGAAGTGATCTTCCAGTTCCTGGCGGTTCGCGCTGTTGACCGGCAGGATCTTCCCCTCCGTCTCCAGCCGCGAAAAACCTCAAAGGGCAAGGACACCGAAGTCCACGAACGGTCGTCGATTCCAGGGCAGATCTCACGCGTGGTGGGAGCGGATAAAGGCAAGGAGTACTCGGCCTATATTGACGGATCATTCACCGTCAATACGTCGGATGCGATAGCGGTGGCGCCTGTGGCAGCCCCAACCCCTCCTGCCGCACCCGAGGCAAGTGCGCCCGTCGCAGCCCCTCCGGCGCCATCCTCACCCCTGGCAGCAACGGACGTAGGATTGCTGCCTTCTTCCGTGGACTTCGATAGCACACCCGATGGCGCCGAAATCGTGATTGATGGAGCCATGGTGGGGAATACGCCCTCCACCTTGCGAATGACTCCCGGGCATCACACCGTTGAAATTCGCATGGCCGGGTACCGCACATGGTCGCGAATCATGGTGGTGGATCCGGAATCGCGCCCCTCGGTGCGGGCGACGCTCGTCAAGCAATAAAGGGCGGCGTTACAAGTTCCACGGCAGCGGCCGTTTTTCAGTACGCCAGTTCGGAGGTTTGGGCATGAGACTCAGGCAAGCATGGGTGGTATGGGGATTGGTTATAGCCTGCGCCGGCAGTATCGTTCAGGGGCAAGCGGCGCGCCTTACCGACGGCACTGCCGTTCACGTGCGATTGACGGCAGACCTGTTGAGCTCCCAGGCAGCGGTCGGAGCCCGGGTGGATTTGGAGGTCTCGCAGCCCGTCATGCTGCATGGAGCGGTGGCGATTCCCGCTGGGACGACGGCCTGGGGTGGAGTCCAGGAAGTGAAGAAGGGCAAGGTCCTGCGCTTTGATATCGAGGGATTGCGGCTCCCCAACCTGGAGGTCGTAAAGCTCCGCTGCAGTACGCTGAAGACCGCCAAGGTGGTGAAGGACGAGCTTAAAGTTGAAACCCAGGTGAACGGTGATTTGGGCGCTCCGAAGGGAAGTGAGTTTACCGCCTACCTGGATCAGGATGTAAACGTTGAATTGACAGAAGCGCCCGCAACGCCGGCCCCGGTGGCCGCGCCTGCACCGGCGCCCGCTCCTACTCCCGCTCCCGAACCGCAGCCTGCTCCGGCGCCAGCCGCGGTTGTGCCTCCCACTCCAGCGCCCGCTCCCAAACCGGCGGCCGTTCCAGCGACGCCAGCGCCCGTCCCGCAGACAGTTCCGGCTCCCGCAGCCGCCCCGGTAACGCCCGCTGCCCCCGCTGCCCAGCCTGGGGAGTACATCACGGTGGAGTTCTTCTCTGATCCCCTCGGCGCCGACATTCTGATTGATGACGAGTTCCACGGAAGCACCCCGTCAATCCTGAAGATTGTTCCTGGAAGCCATCGGGTCGAGTTCCGGCTCATGGGTTACAAGGCGCGTTCCCAGCCCTTGAATTTGCCGCCGGGATCGCCGCTCCGCACCGTGCGGATGCCTTTGGAGAAGCAGCCGTAGTGCTTGTCACGCCGCCGGCTTACAGGGCTTGCGTATGTTCACCACGCTGATATCCGTTGTCTTCACCCTCTTGCTGGTGGCGGGGGTGCCAGCCCTCTCATACTCCAACGCCCACAACACCGAAATCCGCAACTTGCCCCGCTTGAGGCTCTACCTTTCCGCGGTGGTTTCCCAGTGGTTTTTGACCGTGGTGGGAATGGGGATCGTGTTCGCAATCGCACGCGA
>JARLGN010000638.1 GCA_031292775.1 Acidobacteriota bacterium
CCAACGACGTGGCGATTGAGATCAACAACCGCTACCGGCTGCCCAGTCCGGCGTTCATTCAGCGCGCTAAAAACGCGGGGGTGAAATTCTCTTTTGGGACGAATAACACGGGCCCTGAGTTGGGGCGGATGGAATACGCAGTCGCGATGGTCAAGCAATGCGGCCTGACACCGCAGGACATCTTTATTCCCAAACCCGACGGCCAAAAGGCGGCGCAAAGGCGTAAGGCGGCAGAGCAGCGTTGAGCGCTCGAAACATTCACAAATTTAGGCAATTATGTACTTAACACAGACGGCTGATTCCCGAACCTAAAGATGCCCCGGAAGAAGAAATGACCAATCAGGATGAGCGCCAGCAACTTCTTGAAACCATCGCGCGTGTCGCGAAAGAGAAGGAAACTTCTGTCTTGAGCCGCGAACAGTTCAGCGCGGCAACTGGTATCTCCCTTAACCGCATCTATCAGCTTTTTGATGGCTGGCGGGACGCGTGCGAACAGGCTGGGATTTCGGCAAACATCCGGAACCTACCATTGGACGACGACACGCTGTTCGAGGATATGCGCCACGTTTTCATTGAACGCGGCGAAATTTGCACCCGAACCAAATTCGCCAAGCTGTCGAAGTATTCGGTGGACACGCTGAAGAAGCGCTTTGGTGCTTGGCCCAATATCCTTGCTGCGTTTCGGGCGTGGCTTGTCGAACGGAACGTTGAGTTCCCGCACTTGGATTCTCTCCCGACAGGCATTCCTACCGCCACAGTTCCTAAGGGTACGGGCGCACCAACGCCCACTACGCGGACAACATACTTGGTTCCGGCACAGCCGGGCAGAGGCCCGACCTATGGCGCATTCCTGAATTTTCGTGGCCTTCAACACGCGCCTATAAATGAACAAGGCGTGGTTTTCCTGTTCGGAATGGTGTGCCACGAACTGGGGTTTGTCGTTGAGTTAGTGCGCACTGGTTTTCCCGACTGCGAAGCAAAGCGCTGTATTGATCGTCACCTCGACACATGGGAGCGGGTCCGAATCGAATTTGAGTTCAAGGCCGCGAACGCGAAGGTGCATCCGATGAGTGGTTGCGATCTAATTGTCTGTTGGGAGAACGATTGGGCCGATTGTCCGGTCGAAGTGATCGAGCTCAAAACGGCCATCCGCCACCTTGACGCCTCCGCCGGGCTGTAGGCGTCACGTATGCAGGCGCACTAATTTGGACAAGCCCTGTGATGTGCATAGACGGTTTTATGCAGAAAAGAGCGAGAAGCCTTCCGATGTCAAAATCGCACGTAAGAGCCCATTTCCTCCTTGTGGTGCTGGCATTCATTTCCACCACCCCGCAAACCTTCAGTGCCGCGGCCCTCAATCCGTCGCGCGGCGGTGCACCTGCGGCCACCGGCAAGACGTTTGTGTTCCACAATTCCATCCGCGACCTGAATGAGTTTCGCACCTATGCGCAAATCGCCGCGCGCTTGAAGCCCTATGGCCACGTTCAGGTGGATATTGGCGTACTCGCGGAAAGAAATCCCGTACACACGGTAAGCCCGCGTAGTCCTTGGCATCAATATGGCGCGTATATGGCTACCGAATGGGCCTTCTTCCCGCCTCCCAAGCTTGCTCCCTTCCTCCCGGCGGAGTGGGTGGCCAAAAACCGCGCGCTGCTGCTGGCGAAAGTGGCCATGCTGAAGGAGCTCGGGTTGGACGCGGTCTTCTCCGGCACCAACACCCAAATGCTGCCCGAGGAATTTTTCCGTCAATATCCCCACTTGCGAGGCCCGCGCCTGGACAATCCCCGGCGCAGCGGCCAGGAAGCGTTTTCCTGGTGTGTGGACCAGCCTGAAACCCTGGAAATGATTGAGTGGATGACGGCGGAATTGAAACGCAACGCGCCGATGATCCAGACCATCGAAGCCTGGAACAACGACTCCGGCGGAGGCATTTGCTGGCTGGAAGCGTTGTATCCGGGTGCGAATGGTCCTGCCTTTTGTCGCGGACGGGGCGCCGGTGAGCGCGTTCGAGGTCTCGTTGAGGCCATGGATCGAGGAGCCCGGAAGGGTGGCGGCCCGATACAAATTGTGGAGGCCGGAAATTTCGCCACGGAGGATGCGGCACTCATTACGCCACTGCTTCCTTCCTACGCCAAACTCCGGCTCGGCGGCACGGATCCCGCCACGGAAGATTCCCGGATCGTCGTAAAGTCGCGGCTGGGGGAAGCCTATCCCGTGAAGGGGATCATTGATCTCACGTCAATACTGGAGAGCTTCGACCGGCTGGCCGATCCCGAGGTTCGCCAGGTTGACATCAACACCTGCCAATCGTGGTATCTCCGCGCCGACGAACCGATGGCGGTGGTGGATCGGCTGGTGAGCCTGGTGGAAGATTCCCTGCGCACCCCCGCGCGGGGCTTGTTTAACCGTGAGCAAAAGGCCCATACGTTGGCAAGTCAATGGGCGGGAGCGCAGAACGCCGACCGCGTGATGGAAGCGTTCAACCTGGTGCAGCAGTGCTTCCGCCTCTATTCGCGCGGGTTCTTTCGCGACGTGGTGATGCCACAGGATTTTGAATATACGTCCACCAACCGGTTGCTGACGCGACCTCTCGTCATCAAGCCTGAACTACTTACGCCGGAAGAGGAATCCTATTTCCTTCCCTATGTTTTCAGTCCCGATGTGCAGGACGCCCGTACGGACTACAACACGGCGATGGGCGATAGGAGGATGGGCCCGGCCGAATATCACTCCTTCATGTATATGAGCACCCACGACTCCGCGCTTGAGGCCGCCCGGCGCTTCGAACAGGTTCCGAGTGGCGCGCCGGAAGCGGCATGGTTGCATCAGATGGCGCTTTCCCTGCGTTTGTGGGCCAGCGCCGTCCGCAGCACTAACAACTTCTACTTTGCCCAGTTGATTCGCGACCGCCACAAGGAAGCGCTTGCCGCCCCTCCCCGCGCCCTCTCAACCCGGGCGGAAATGCACGATCCGGACATGCTCTTCTGGAATGAGATCCATCGCGACGAATTGGATAACACCAACGAACTCATCAATCTGCTTGGTAATGGCGGCTTGGAGTTGGTCGCGCGCGCCCGCAATGCCAAAGACGAGGACACATTTCTGTATGGGCCGAACCTTGTCGACGATATGAAAAAGAAAGTTGCCATCATGCGTGAGCACTGGACGGATGGTCAACATTATCTGACTCCGCCCAGGAATTAAGCCTGGAATTCTCACCACGCGGATAGACGAGGGGGCGCTTCAGCCCCCGCCGCCGCTATGACGTTGCATTGATCCTGGGCGAGCCCCAAAGGGGCGTACTAACACAGCCCAGGCCATCGGCCTGGGTTTACAGATTGTTGCCCGGCCGAGCCCTGAAAGGGCGATCTACGGATCAACCGTTCAGCCCCTTCGGGAGGGATGATTCGGGAATCTGGAAGGAAATTGCCGTGGGTGGTATAGGGCGCCCCTTCAGGGCTTGGCGTATAGCCCGATCCCCCCGGAAACCCAGGCCGTTGGCCTGGGCTGTGATAGGGCGCCCCTTTGGGGCTTGAAAGCAACACGGCCCAAAGGGAATCGCTGAGGCTGGTGAGCAGTTCTTGCCTGGCTCCGCGCCCATCGAGCCGTCTGATAGACTATACAGAGCGACATAAGTGTTCGCGCATTCGGCTGTAGCGGCGGCCTCCGACCGTCGGTCGGCGCTCGGAGAGCGCCGCTACAATTTATGTCGCTCTGTATAAAATTGCGAGGTGAGGGAATCCGATCATGGGACTGTTTGGTTCGAAATCGAAAAAGCTGAGTGCCGCGAAGAAGCTTGAAGGCACGGTACAGTTTCCCGGGGATAAATCCATTTCCCATCGCTATGCCATGCTGGCCGCCATTGCCGAGGGCGAGAGCGAGATTCATTTCTTTTCCACCAGCGCCGATTGCCAGTCCACGCTGAATTGCCTGAAGTCGCTGGGTGTGAAGATTGAG
>JARLGN010000639.1 GCA_031292775.1 Acidobacteriota bacterium
CGCGCCGTCAATGTTCACCATCTATGGAGCTAATTTCGGATTCCAAATTGGCGGCAAGGCCACTGACATCGTTTTCATCGTGATGAATGCCGGCGGCGTGCGGAAGTTGTTGCAGACCGGCGTAAAGCTGGGGGTGGACGCCTCCGCGGCGGCGGGTCCGGTGGGGCGTACCGCGGAAGGTGCGACGGATGTCCAGATGCATGCCGAGATCCTGAGCTACTCGCGTTCGCGCGGGTTGTTCGCCGGGGTTTCCCTCGCCGGCGCCATGCTGAAACCTGACTACGGAGGCAACTTCCAGCTCTATCGGCACGTCTATGAGCCCAAACAAATCCTGATCGAGGGGGTTGTGACACCTCCCGCCGAAGCGAAGCAACTTAACGACACCCTGACGCAGTACTCACCCCGCGGTGGCGAGTCGTTTCCCAAGGCAATCGCAGTTGTGAATCCCAAACCTGCCGCCATCCCGACCACACCGGCGCAAGTTCCCGACGCCCCAAAGAGTGCTATCGTGCACCCTTCTGGCCCTTAGTGGGGCACAAATCGCGGCATATTTGATTTTCATGATTGCTGTTGTAGCGCTCACCTTCAGGTCGGCACACGTTGTAGGGCCGAACAGCGTTCGGCCTTTGAATGCCGACCTCAAGGTCGGCGCTACGGGCACCAATTTCTCTGACGCACTCCCCGGGAGAGTGGTGTAAACTTCCAAGCATTCCACTTTTGGGCGATTACGACCAGTTGGCGCAATTTGAACTGATCCGCAGATGGTAAGTGAGGAAAACATCAATGAAGGTTGTAATCTTCGCAACCTGCATCCTGGCTGGGTGCCTCGGCGTGAGCATGTTCGCTACGGATGAACCTTCCCCGACGGCAGGCACTGCCGCGTGGAGTGGCAAGGCGGCGGCCGCCTATCTCGATGGGCGGATGGTTTGGTGGATGGGCTGGAAAGGCGCGGCCCGCGATCATGGAACGTTCTGCGTCTCCTGCCACACGGTGGCGCCCTACGCCATCGCCCGGCCCGCTCTTCGCACGACACTGTCGGAGCATGCCCCGTCATCAACGGAACGTCAACTCCTGGACAACGTCACCAAGCGAGTTCGGTTATGGAAAGAAGTTGAGCCCGCCTACCCCGACGCGACGAGGGGTTTTCCCAAAACGGCGGAATCACGCGGAACGGAGTCCATTCTCAACGCCGTGATTCTGGTGAGCTATGACGCACCCACGGGCAAACTAAGTTCTGACGCGCGGCTGGCATTGGACAACATGTGGGGGGAACAAGTGAAGACGGGAGAAGCCCGGGGAGCGTGGTCCTGGCTCCAGTTTCATAACTCGCCCTGGGAGGGTGATTCGCAATACTACGGCGCCACGCTGGCGGCGATGGCGGTGGGGAGCGCGCCCGGCAACTATCAGTCTACTCCTGGGATTCAAGACAGCATCGAACCGCTCCGCCAGTATCTTATCCGTGAGCGCGAATCGCAAATCCTGATCGATCGCGTGATGCTGCTCTCGGCGTCGACCAGGTTGCCCGGCCTCCTGACGCCAGCACAGCAGAAGGCCATCATGGATGAAGCCCTCAGCAAACAGCAGGCGGATGGAGGCTTCAGCCTGTCGTCATTCGTGGGAGGATGGAAGCGGCATGATGGCACGCCTCTCGAAACCAGGAGCGACGGCTATGCCACCGGAGTCGTCACCTTGGTGCTGCAACAGGCCGGGATGAAGCGCGATCAGCCTCAACTAAAACGTGGTTTGATCTGGTTGATGCAGAATCAGGATAGAACCGAAGGCCGGTGGCTGGCTTACTCGCTGAATAAGCAACGCGATCTCGCGACTGACATCGGCCACTTCATGAGCGATGCCGCCACCGCATACGCCGTGCTGGCTCTTGAGTACGCCAACTAAAAGGCCTGTAACACTTCAGGAAGCATCCTTCGAACTCTTTTTTGATGTTGTGTGGTAGGATATGTGCCAGAAAGGCACTCTTCAGCCCTCGCGGAGTGCGAATAAACTGGAATGGACCCTCCATTGAGATAGGAGCCTGCCCCTTTGAAGTCTCCGCTGGTGAAAGCGTGCAAGTGTCTTTTAGCCGTTGTGGCAAGCCTGTACATCGCCGGGTTCTTCGTACCCGCTTTCAGTGCGCCGCAGCAGGCATCCTGTCAGGGAACCGTGCGCGATGCGCAAGGAAATGGCCTGGCGGGGGCCGCTGTTGAACTACGACCCGGCGGCCAGGGGCAGACACGGCAAAGCTCGACCGACCGAGAGGGCGCATTCATTTTCGCCGACTTGCCCATTGGCTCCTACTCGGTAACGGTCCGCTGGCAGCAGCGGTCTGCCTCCACCGACGAACCTGTTATCGTCCTCGAAGGCAAAAACCTGGCGATTGAGCTTACGGTCTCCTCCGATGGACACCTCATCCTGAAAGGACCGCATTCCGGAGGACCGCAATCGACCGGTGGTTCCGCGGCGGCGGCGAGCCCTCAAAGCAGCGGTGGCGAACAGCTATCCAGCAAGCAAGTCTCCAGCCTGCCCCTCAACAAACGCGACTTCAGCCAGCTCCTGCTGCTTGCCGGCGGCACTCAGAGCGATACCAATGGCTCCTCGAATTTCACCCAGCAGTTCGCCGTGAATGGCCAGCGCGGAACGACGGCCGTATTCGCCATGGACGGGATCTTTGTGAGTGACCCGGAGATGAGCGGGGCCACATTCTCCAACTTCAATGTGGAAGCCATCCAGGAGATTCGATCCAATTCGGGCGTGATGCCGGCCGAGATCGGCGAGGGCGCAGCATCATTCACCGACATCATTACCAAGCGTGGTACTTCCCAAGTCCACGGGGGCATCTTCTCATTCGTGCGCAATGCCGCCTTCGATGCGAGGAACTACTTCGATCGGGAGTCACTGGCCCAGCCCGGCCGCATCCCTCCTTTCGTACGGAATGAGTTTGGTTTCACCATCGGCGGTCCGGTGGTTCTTCCGGGTTTCTATAGCGGTCGCGGGCGGACCTTCTTCTTTGGCCAGTACCAGGGCTTCCGGCAGGTGTTGGGAACCACGCAGGTATTTCCCGTGCCCACGGCCGCCGAACGGCAGGGCTTAAATACCACGGCTTTTCCCGGAGATACTCTGGTGGTACCCGTCAATTCCCAGATCGCGCCCGTACTCGCCCGCTATCCATCCGCCAATGATCCCCAGGGGCCCTTCGGCGCGCGCACATACGCGACGTCCTCCAAGGTCTCCACCAACAGTGACCAATTCTCGCTGCGCGTCGACCACCGCATCTCCCGGGCGGGTACCCTCTTTGCGCGTTTCAACCTTAACAATGTTTCCGGCCCACTGACCAACCCTGACCAGACAGCCATCGATCCCAGCTTTGCCATTCGTTTTTACGATCACCAGCGTAATTTCGGATTGGCTTATACCCGCACAGTTTCACCGCGAATGACCTCCGAGTCATCATTTGGCTTTATCCGAACCACGCCGAACTACCCCACGCTAAATCGCACGCAGCCGGGGCTGGGCTTTGCTGATGGCTCGTTTGAATCCTTCAACACGGCAGCAGGGTCGGTGATGGGCTCCTTCACCAACCTCTTTCAGGGCCGGCAGAATTTCACCTATATTCATGGGAAGCATACGCTCAAATGGGGTGGTGAGGCCCGCTTCAACCGCGACACGGCGCTTTACGGGATGGATACCAACGGGCTGTACATTTTCGGAGGCGGCCCCGCCTATGCGCAGACCAACATTCCTTCCCTAAGCGGTCACCATGACATCCATGCGGGCGATCTGTTACCTGATACGCTGACTGGCCTTCTCACGGGAACTCCTCACTACTACTCGATCTCCGCCGCCCCGCCCATGTTTGCCCAGGGGAATTCCATGGGTGAGGTTGCCGTCCGCCGTGAGGCCTACAATTCGTACTTTCAGGACACCTGGAAGGTCACTCCGCGACTGACGATTAGCTATGGTTTCCGCTATGAAGTAACGAGTCGTCTTCACGCGGGCCATAAGCTTACGGCCGGAGTCATCTTCACCGACCCTGATGGCAGCCCGGCGCGCTCCTGGGATTCGGATGCACAATTGAAATATCTGGTGAATCCTCAACCGCCTTACGTTTTTGATTCGCACGGCTGGGCTCCCCGCTTGGCGCTCCACTGGCGCGCCACGGATAAGACGAGGTTGCACGCCGGAGGCGCCATTACCACGATCCTGGTCAACCCCTGGATGTGCAACATGCTGATGGGAGCCACTCCCTATGTGATAACGCCGCAGGATGTTGCCACCTCGGGAGCCCCGGTGCCTTTCCAGAACTCAGTCGTGCAACTCAACTTGCCGGAGATGTACACGCCCGCGGGCCAACCCGTTTTCCCCGCGGGTCAGGCCACCGATAACGTCGCCCCGAACACCCAGTTCGACGTGGAGCGGTTCGAAAAGGAATTGGCCTCCGCCACAGCGAGTGGCCAGATTCATCCCTATCCGGTCGGCGGCATGGCGCAGAATTTCCGCAATGGTTACATTGAGACTTACACCGCTGGGCTGGAACACGACTTCAGCGAGATAAAGTTCAACATTTCTTACGTGGGCACCGCAGGCGTGAAACTCGCCAGCCTGGGGTACGCCAACGGTTACACCGGGGCTGACCCTGCTTTCGCTCCCTTCACGAAATACGACGCCGCAGGGCAAGTGGAAGGGGGGGTGGGTCAGGTCTCCATCATGACCACGCGGTCGCATTCCACCTTCCACTCCCTGCAAGCCGGTGTGTCAAAGACCTCCCGGCGCGCCGGATTGGGTTTCACCGCCAATTACACCTTTTCAAAATCGCTGGACGACACCAGTTCAGCCCTGCCAGGATTCTTCTCCGCCTATTCCTCGGCGATGCTCCAGACTCCACCGCAAGACCCGCGGAACCCCGGAGCCGACAAGGGACCTTCAATCTTTGATATCTCTCACACCTTCACGGTGAGCCTGATCCAGGAATTGCCCTTCAACCGCTTATCATCTTTCCAGCGGCTTGGCCGCATGGCTTCCGGCTGGCAACTCCTGAACATTTCCGCCTTGGCGAGCGGATCGCCCTTTACCGTTTACTCCGGAGAACAGCAGACGGGCATCGGAGTTAACAGTGCGGACCGGCCTGACCAAGTAGGGTTGCCAGTTTTCTCAACCAGCCGGAAAGTTCGCGAGGATTATTTCGGCCTTGGGGATGCGAACACGTCGTTCTTCAATATTCCCGTTGGCGTGTCAGGGGGAACCGGTCCGAACCAAGGCAGATTCGGATCCCTGGGGCGCGATACCTTCCGGGGACCTGCCTACCATAACTTCGATTTGGCGTTGATAAAGGACACGGCGTTTGCGCGCCGGGCCGGAGGAGAGGCGGTTACGCTGCAATTCCGCGCCGAGGTGTTCAATGCCTTCAACCTCGTTAACCTCGGGCTGCCGTTCAATATTCTCCGCGGCTCGGGCTTCGGCATCATCAACCGCACGACCGGCTCATCCCGCCAAATCCAATTCTCACTCAAGCTGAACTACTAACGCGGGCCGTTTTGTCCTGTCGCATTTTCCTCTTGACATTGTAATAGTACACTATTACATTATCACTCCAGATGAGAGGACAGAAGCCCATTTCGCCTGTGCCCTTCCGGTTCCAACTGGACCCGCAAAGCGGCGTACCCGTCTACCGGCAGCTCATCGATCAGATTCAGGGTGGGCTGGCTACAGGCTCGCTGGCACCCGGGCACCAGCTCCCCACGGTTCGCCAGGTGGCGGTGGATCTGGCCATCAATCTCAACACGGTTTTGCGCGCCTACCGGGAGTTGGAGATTCGCGGCGTGCTGGAAACGCAGCAAGGTACCGGCACTTTTATTTCCCATCGCCAGGTCAGGCCCGACGACTCGGAACGCGAGCGGCAACTGGAACAACTGGTCGGTGAGTTTGTAGCCCGCGCCGGGGCAGCAGGCTTCACTCTGCAGGAAGTGGCGCAAGTCCTATTCGACCGCTACCCCACCCTGGGGAAGAGGAGATAAACCATGTTCGAGAAGATCCAACGAGTCAGCAGTGTGGGCATTACGGTATTCGTGGCGTGCGCAATTGCCGGAGGGATTGGGGCCGCCATCTGGGGCCGCCCGTACCCCGCCGTGGCAGGGATATTGGTGGGTGTTTACTTCCTGTTTGCCATCAAGGTGGCCGCGCAATGGGAAAAGGTAGCGCTGCTGCGCTTTGGCAAGTACGTCGGTCTGCGCGGGCCGGGGATATTCACCATCATTCCCATCGTCGACACCCTGAGCCTTTACGTGGATCAGCGCGTGCGCGTTACGAAAGTGACCGCGGAAACGGCGCTGACACGCGATACCGTGCCGGTGAACGTTGATGCCATTGTCTTCTGGGTGGTTTGGAACGCGGAGAAGTCGATTCTGGAAGTGGAGAGTTTTATC
>JARLGN010000640.1 GCA_031292775.1 Acidobacteriota bacterium
AACCAGGCGACCACCGTTCCTTATGGCCTCCACTGCCAAGTCGACCGCCCGCGTAACTTGGGGGAGTGTTCTGCGGATTGCCGGAGCCACGCGATGATCCTCGCGATTAATAATGCGCAGGATCTCCCGCGTGGATTTGGTGTCCAGGGAGTCGGAGGCGGGATTGGACTGCTCCGTTATGCGTTTACGCGGTTTTGGTTTCATCCGATGCAGTCTTGCCAAGTGGGTGAGGTGTTTTCACTGGATACCTTCAAACGCAGCGGCGCGGAGGCACAGAGCCATAACATTTTCTTGCTCTGCGCCTCTGCGTTGAAAATATTCTACTTTTCCTTTCCCGAAAGCGTTTCCCACCCGCGCCGCGACAGATCCCAGCGGATGATGTACCCGGAGATGGCCGCAATGGCGAGGAACAGGAAACCGGTGCGGGGGAAACCCAACAACAGCTTACCGATCGCGAACAGGGTCATGTACACCATGAGGCAGCCAAGTATCCAATCCATCAAATTATACCAGCCATCCTGCGTGGGCGGGACTTCCGGGGCCAGCGCGGCAATGTGCCCCCATCCAGCCACACCGGGCCGCACTCGACGGTAGAACTCGAGTAGCTTGGACTGGGGTTCCGGTTGCGTGAGCAGCGTTGTGGCCACCCATACCACGGTGGTAAGGATTACCGTCAATACCAGGTTTTTGGCAAACTGGTTAGGGTCGGATGCCGCGAAGGGACTGGCGAATTTCAGGATGATAGAAACTGTGGCTGCTGTCGCCATGGAGGAGATTTCCGACCAGGCGTTAATGCGCCACCAATACCAGCGCAGCAGGTAAACGGCTCCCGTGCCGGCGCCGATGTTGACGACCATGTCCCAACCGCCGGCTACCGTGTGCATGGCGTAGGAGACTATGGCGCTAACGACCATCAACCCCATGGTGGCGATTTTGGAAGCGGTCACGTAGTGACTATCGGAACGTGTGCGCGCCACAAAGCGACGATAGAAATCGTTGACCAGGTAAGAAGATCCCCAATTGAGCTGCGTGGCAACGGTGGACATGTAAGCGGCGGCGAATGCGGCAAGCATCAGTCCGCGAAAAGCTCCGGGCAGGTAATCCACCCAGACACGAACGAATCCGCCCTCAGCATCGGCGCCGGGCAGACTCAGTTGGGGGTAAAGAACCACCACGGTTAATGCCGTGAGAATCCAGGCCCAGGGCCGCAGGGCGTAGTGGGCAATGTTGAACCACAAGGTTGCATACAGAGAATTTTTCTCATCCTTGGCGCAGAAGATGCGTTGGGCGATGAAGCCACCGCCGCCCGGTTCCGCCCCCGGGTACCATACGGACCACCAGTACACTCCGATGTAAACGAGGAAGGTCATCACGGGCATCCAGGGAGAATGCAAATCCGGGACAAAAGACAGGATGGACCCGGAACCGCCCACGGCCGCGCCGCGCGCCGCGTCTACGGCGGCCAGCTTGGTTTTGAGTGCGTCTATTCCACCCACCGCGCGCACCGCATAAAAGGCCAGGAGGATCAGCATGCTCATCTTCAAAACGAACTGCACCAGGTCCGTCCAAAGCACGCCCCACAGGCCCGAGATGGAAGTGTAAACTGCCGTGATTGCCATGCAGATCACCACGGCCCAGAACTTGGGGATGTTGAGGGAAATTCCCAGGATCTTCTCCATGGCCAGGTTGACCCATCCCAGAATGATGCAGTTGATGAGGATACCGAAATAAAGCGCGCGAAATCCCCGCAAGAATGCAGCGGGTTTGCCGGCGTATCGCAATTCGACCAGTTCCACGTCGGTGACAATTTCCGCCCTCCGCCACATGCGCGCGAAGAAGAACACGGTCATCATGCCGCTGAGCAGGAAGCTCCACCAAAACCAGTTGGCGGCCACTCCGCGCCGGACCACCTGTCCCGTGACCCAAAGCGGTGTGTCGGCAGCAAAGGTGGTGGCAACCATGGAGGTCCCCGCCAGCCACCAGGAAACCTGGCGGCCAGACACAAAGAAATCGTCCGTGCTCGCGCTCGCCCTTTTGCGGTAATAGAGCCCAATAATTAGATTGAGGAGAAAGTAGGCGGCAACAACCACCCAGTCTAAAAATGTAAGTTTCATGAGTCCGATATCCTCTTATTCCTGGTCGATTGCCGATTGGCGGCTTCAAACTATCACATCGTCAATCGTCCACCGTCGATCGTCTTGACAGTGAGAACCCGCGAGTATATAGCAAAAAGGCTCCGATGTAGGCGTAAACTAGTAGCGCCGGGCTTGAGCCCGGCACCGCCTACGACAGGTTGGCGTTGGTTCGCCTGATGTCGATTGCCGCGGGTGATGCGTGCCGCCCTAAAGGACGGGGCTACCAAGTCATGATTTTGAACATCAATCATCCATCGTTAAACGACCATCATCCATTAAGCAGGAGCAGACCGTGATTCGTCAACCGGCGATTCCGACTAAATCCATGGCATGGTGCCTGGGGATAATGATTCTGGTGGCAATGGCCGCGCAGGCCGCCCCAGACTTGAATGAAAAGCGCCTGGAGGGGATTGCTCCCGTGGTGGAATCCGCCGTACGGGCACAGAAGATCCCTGGTGCTGTGGTGCTGATTGGTCACGAAGGGCAAGTGGTCTATCGAAAAGCCTTCGGGCAGAGTTCCCTGGTACCCGAACGGCGGGCCATGACAGTGCCCACGATATTCGACATGGCGTCAGTGACGAAGGTAATTGCCACCACAACGGCTGTTATGCAGCTTGTGGAGCAGGGCAAGATCGTGCTCAGCGCGCCCGTCAGCGACTACTGGCCGGAGTTCAAACAAAATGGCAAAGAGTTGGTCACCATTCGTGAGCTGATGACGCATTATTCCGGCCTGCCCCCGGACCTGCCGTTGAAACCGGCTTGGACGGGTTACGACACGGCGATGAAGATGATTGTTGCCGCCAAGCTCAATGTGCCGCCTGGGACTCGTTTCATTTACAGCGACATCAACTTTGAGACATTAGGGGAAATTGTGCGCCGCGTTTCCGGCGAGCCTCTTGACGTCTACTGCGCGGAACACATCTTCAAGCCTCTGGGAATGAAAGACACGCTGTTCACGCCCCCGGTTTCGCTGCGCGGGCGCATTGCTCCAACCCAGTATGAGCACGGCACCAGCGGGCCGGTATTGCTGGGTGTGGTGCACGATCCCACTTCGCGCTTCATGGGCGGAGTAGCGGGCCACGCGGGACTATTCTCCACTGCCGACGACGTTTCCATCTTTGCGCAGATGTTACTGAATGGGGGCACTTACAACGGCGTGCGCATTCTCAGCCCCCTTTCCATCGAGAAAATGACGGAGCCCCAGACTCCTCCCAACAAGATGGTGTTGCGAGGTCTGGGGTGGGACCTCGATTCGCCGTTTGTCTCGAATAATGGCGGGCGGGTTGGTGACCTCTACATCTCAAATCGTGGTGAGTTGTTCGCCGTGGGTTCGTACGGGCATACGGGCTTCACAGGAACGTCCATTTGGATTGACCCGGTAACGAAGACGTACGTAATTGTGCTGACCAACCGGGTGCATCCCAACGGGAAAGGCGAGGTGGCGGGACTGCGGACGGCCGTTGCCACGCTGGTGGCGGGGGCGCTGGGGCCGCTCTCAGCTCAGCAGATTCTGGATAGCCGCCGATCGCTGACCAGTTATTTCGAGTTAATGAGAAGCTACCGCGTACAAGGGTTGCGCAACGGCAGCGTGAAAACCGGAATCGATGTGCTGGCAGCGGGACACTTCGCCGCGCTTGCCGGCAAGAATGTGGGGCTGATCACCAACTCGTCAGGCCGTGCCGGCGATGGCAGCCGAACCCTTGACCTCTTGCAGCATGCCCCTGGTGTGAAGTTGGTTGCGCTGTTCAGTCCCGAACACGGACTGGCAGGCTCGGCAGCGGAAGGCGCCAAAGTGGATTCCTCCCGCGACGCCGCCACCGGCCTGCCCATTTACAGCCTGTATGGTGACACGCAGCGGCCCACCGCCCAGATGCTGGAGGGCATCGACACTTTGGTTTTTGACATTCAGGATGTCGGCGCGCGCTTCTACACGTACATCACGACGATGGGATATTGCCTGGAAGCGGCAGGGAAGAAGGGGATTGAATTCTACGTTCTCGACCGGCCGAACCCCATCAATGGTGCTGAGGTTGATGGCCCCGTGCTGGACCCGGACCTGCGCTCGTTTATTGGCTATTTCCCCATGCCCATTCGTCACGGCATGACGGTGGGCGAGTTGGCGGGAATGTTCAACGGCGAAAATCACCTGAACGCCAAGCTGCACGTGATCAAGATGGAAGGGTGGGAGCGCACGGACTGGTTTGATGAGACGGGCCAGGCGTGGATCAACCCCTCTCCCAACCTGCGCAACTTGACGGAGGAAACTCTATACCCGGGCGTGTGTTTGCTGGAAGGCGCGAACGTCAGCGTGGGCCGCGGCACCGATACACCTTTTGAAATGGTGGGCGCTCCCTGGATCGACAGTAGAGCGTTGGCCGCGCTGCTGAATAACAAGAAGATTCAGGGCGTGCGATTCCTCCCGATGGATTTCAAACCGCTCTCTGGCATTTTTGCGGGCGAGGTTTGCCATGGCGTGCAAATTGTATTGATTGACCGTCAAGCGCTCGAGCCCACCGAAATGGGAGTGGAACTGCTAACGACGCTATGGCGGCTATCTCCCCAGAATCTCAAGTTGGATGGCACTCTGAATCTGGTAGGAAGCCACAAGGTTCTGGAGTCGATTCGCTCCGGAGAAAGCCCCTCGCGCATCTGGTATGACTGGCAGGAGGCACTGGAACATTTCAAGAAAGTCCGGGCGCGGTATTTGCTGTACCCGTGAGAAATGTTCCCTTGTTCTTCCGATCGCCGGATCACCCGATCATCTGATCATCTGATTCCCTAGTGGTGTCCCTTGTCACCATGATCGCTATGGGACGGAGCCGGTTTACTCTGGCTCTGCTGCTTCGACGGATGGGGAAGGCTTTCCTTGTCGCGCATCGGACCTGCGGGTTTCCCCTGGCGCAGATTGTTCATCTGCTGTGGCTCCAGCGGCCGTCCGGGATGAGAAGAATAGGCATCCTGCCGCGCGGCAAACGGAGCATTGGTCGCGGCCGGCGCGCTACGTGTATATACCCGCGGGAAAGGCCTGTTGGGTGGACCGCCCGATGGCGTCACATTGTGAGGTGCGGATACAGGCGCATTGCTGTGCATCCCTGCTTGAACTCCAGGGGACGCCGGCCCCTGTCCTCCCGATCGATATACGCGTGCCGGCGGAGGCGCTACCGTCCTGGCGCCAAAAACTGCCCGGCCCGTGGGGTTAACCTCCGGATGGGCGACGATTTGCGAATGTGCCAACTGTTCCCGATCCACTCGCACCATTCCGCGTTGCACCGGCTGACCGCCGCGAAAAACTTCGCCGGAAACGGCAGTGACGCCGACTTCGCGGTTGGCGTAGTGGGCGTTCGTCACATTCACCACATTCACTTCGCGACCGTAGTTGGGCCCGTGGTGATACCAGGGGTCAAAGGGCTCGCGGGGACCGAGGGGAAACCATGCCTGCACACCTATGCCAATCCCCACGCCAAAGCCCGGACCGCCGACAAATGCCACCAACGCTGGGGCGTATACAGGCCGCACTACGACCGGTCCGGGAACCCAGGCCCAAACCGGGCCGATGTGCGCCCAGCGGCCATAATGGAAGGGCGCATAGCCCCACGGTTCTGCTTCCACCCACGTCCAGCCCCACGGTTCAATGAAAACCCAATTGCCATTCCGATAGGGAACCCAGTCGGGGGGCACATCGGCGGGAATCCACACTGGACCGTAGTCAGGCTTCTCGGTCCACGTTCCGTGAGTGTCAAGGTCCTCACCACCGGGCACCTCGGGGCCCACAGATCTTACCGAAGTCGAGCTTTCAATGCGGCGATCGCGCCCCGCGCACCACTTGTCAAATTCATCGGGCGAGGGCACAGAGAGGTTGGAAGCTGCTACCGGGCCGGTGCCCGTAAGCCGCACGGACTGCCCGCTTTGCAGCGTCTGGGAAAGGTCTCCGGCGCTGATTTGCAGCGTTCCGGCATTCACGGTGACCTCGGTGGAGTTGCCGTCGGAGGCGGTGTCTACGCGATAGGAACCCGCCGATTGCAGAATCAACGCGCCGTTGGGAGTATCGATTTCCACGGAGTTGTTTTCCGGCAGTTCATAAACGGTTACGCGCAGGGTGCCCTGGCCAACACCCAGTTGCATGAGCTGGTCATTCAAGTTAGCCAAGGTTACGTCCGTCGCTTGCGAGAGCCGCACAGAAAAAGGACCAACCTCCAGTTCGGCACGGCCGTCCTGGTCCGTGTAGATGCGGTCGCCGGTGGTGACTGGCCGATTCACTGTGGCCTCGCTCCATTCCGTCTCACCGGAAGGCTGGAACGAAA
>JARLGN010000641.1 GCA_031292775.1 Acidobacteriota bacterium
CCCTGTACGATTCAAGATTGAGTGCTCGAACGATGCCGACTTTCACAGTCCTGCCCTCATCGTAGACCACACCGATGCGGACTACCCCAACCCGCAAGGCCTCATTCAACAATTTGCAGCGCAAGGCATCACAGGACGTTTCGTTCGTCTGACGGCTACGCGGCTGATGACGGTCCCAACCCATGGCATTTACCTGGCTTTGGGAAAGATGGATGTGTACTCGGGAGGAAAAGAGGTCGCCGCGCTATGCCCCGTGACGGTGGACCCCACCTATGGAAATGACGACGACGTTGCCCAGGTGACGCGCCCGGCGCGACTCGGCGGTGAAACCACCTTCATGGACCATCCCGAAAATGTCACTGCTGCGACCACGTGGAAGCCTCCGGTGGCCAAAGTCAGCGTGCCTCGCGCCGGCGTGACGCTGGAGGGCGGCGTTTTCCAGAAGGCCATGGAAGACAATATTCAGTATCTGCTGAACTCTTATTCTGTTGATGACCTTCTCCGCCAATTCCGTGAGCGGGTGGGCACGGCCAAACCTCCCGAGCACCCCACCGGCAATCGCCGGTTTTGGGAGGAAGACCTTGCAGGGTCCAACGCGGGCCGCTTCCTGATGGCGGCGGGGAACACTCTGCGCTGGATTAATCATCCGGAACTTCGTCAGCGCCTTGATGCCATCGTGGATGGCATTGCGCAATGCCGCCAACCGAACGGCTACATGATGGCGTACCCTGAGGAGACCATCTTTTTTTCGGAACGCGGCGCCTACACTCGCGCCTGGCTGGTGCATGGTTTGATCGAGGCGGGCTACGCCGGCAACGCGAAGGCGTTCGAACTGCTTCGTAGTTACTCCGACTGGTTTAACCAATGTTCCTACCTGCCGCAATTGCTTCGCTTTGCCGTTCAAGGCGGCCAGGGAATGATCGCCAATACTCGGATGTATTTCACGCCGGTGGGCAAGCCCGCTGACATTCAGGTAATCCAGCGGTATTTCCAAGAGAACTTCTGGATGGACCAGTTGACCGCGCTGGAAGATCGCGCCATCTGGCAGTACCCCTATGATCGCCCCCACTGCTATTTGCTGACCAACCTGGAAGCTTACATGGACCTCTATCGCGCCACCGGCGATCCGCGCTACCTGCACGCGGTGGAAGGCGGCTGGGAGCTTTATCACAACAAGTGGGAGAACCCCGGCGGTTCCATCTCCATCATCGAGTTCGTCGTGTCACCGCCCAAGTCCTTTATGCTTGAGGCCAAGCTGGAAGAGCTTTGCGGAAATGCCTTTTGGGCCTTTCTAAGCCAGCGCTTCCATCTACTGGATCCGGAAAATGAGAAGTACATCGCGGAGATTGAAAAGTCCATCTACAACGTGGGGATGGCCAACCAGGGCGGCTCGCAGGGTTTCCGCTACCACGCTTTGCTGGTTCACGGCAAGGAGAAGCCCACACAAATGAACACGTGCTGCGAAGGGCAAGGCACGCGGTTGATTGGTTCGTTGCCCGAGCATATTTACTCGCTCGCTCCGGATGGCCTCTACGTCAACCTATACGAACCGTCCTCGATCCATTGGGCCGAGGGGGGAGCCTCCCTGCAAGTGAAAATGGTCAGCCGATTCCCCTTCAGCCGCGATGTGGGGTTGCAGTTCTCCACCACCAAGCCGACCCAGGCGAAAATCCGCGTTCGAGTGCCCTCGTGGGCTACTCGTGAAATGGCCGTGTACGTCAATGGAAAGCCGGCCGGCACGGGCAAGCCTGGCAGCTATGTGACCGTCAGCCGCGCATGGGCGGAGGGTGATGTTGCCAGTTTCACGCTACCCGCGGGACTGGTGGCATCGCGGTATACGGGAATTGATCAAATCCCCGATCACGATCGCTACACGGTGAGCTACGGGCCGATTCTGTTGGCCGCTGTCGGCGCGCCGGAAATCAGACTGCGCCTCGCGAACGTAAAAACACCAGAAGATCTGCTGAAGCATATCAAACCGAAACAGGGCCAGCCGCTTCACTTCCTGGTTGAGAATAATCCTGGAATTGAGTTCATGCCCTACTGGCAGGTGGACAAGGAACCGTTCAATTGCTTCCCTGCCGTGCCAACTCGCGGGTGAAGGCTGTTGGAGTAGGGGCGGGTCGCCAACCGCCCCTTTAGCCCTCCCCGAAGGGGAGAAACGTGAATAGCCGTAGGTGAAACCTACGGATCGCGGAGGCAGCTAAAGAATTCTTCCGACCCTGAAGGGGTCGAACGGCTCGACCCCTTCAGGGTCGGGACCTGATTTTCAGATTCGTTTTTCCGTAGGTTTCACCTACGGCTATTCACGGTTTTCCCCTTCGGGGAACAAAGCAGGCGTAGCGCGGACCCTCATTTCTTGGGTCCGCGGCTCTTTCCGTGCATGGACTACAAATCCCGAAGATAGGCACCTCCTGCCCTCAGGATCGAGAGCGCAAGGAACGACCGCAGACCTCAATAGCAGATGCGCTACACTTCATTGATGCCACGGATGGCGCGCTGAATTGAACCTATGGCCCTCTCACCCAAAGGGACGAGGGAAGAAGAGTTCGTAGTTTTGATACTGTATTCATAACATCAGGCGGCAAAGCCGCGGAGGCATCATGCAACGTCGTGAATTTATCAAGAGCGCCCTGGCTACCAGTGGCATTATCGGATTGAGCCCGAATTTATTGCACGGCGACGCACCAAAGGACGCGCCGGTAGATCCAAGCGTCAAGCGCGTGCTGGTGATGTTTAAGTGCCACTTTGACGCGGGATTTATTGATACCCAAGCGAATGTGGTGAAGTGGTATTTCGAGAAGTACTTCCCCAAGGCGATCGAAACAACGGCCACTCTCCGGCAGCAAGGTGGCGATCGCTATGTGTGGACCACCGGCTCCTGGCTGATTTACCAATACCTTGAAAAGGCCGCCGCGCCGCAACGGAAGCAGATGGAGCAGGCCCTTTCATCCGGAGATATCGCCTGGCACGCGCTTCCGTTCACCTGGCAGACGGAGTTCATGGACGCTTCGTTGATAGCGGGAGGCCTGAGTTTTTCGCAGGAATTGGACCGCCGGTTCCAGCGCACGACAACCGGCGCCAAGATGACGGACGTACCCGGTCACACGCGGGCATTCATCGGCCCGCTCGCCGACCACGGCGTAAAACTCTTGGACATCGGCGTCAATGGGGCTTGCACAGTGCCGGATGTTCCGCCGGCATTCCGCTGGAAAGACTCCGCCGGCCGCGAACTGGTGATGCTGTATCACAACGATTACGGGGGCATCGTAAAGATCCCCGGATCGGATCTTGCCATCGATGTGGAATGCCGGGGCGATAACAGCGG
>JARLGN010000642.1 GCA_031292775.1 Acidobacteriota bacterium
CCCCAACAGTCAGGCCATTCCTGTTCCCGGCCGCGTGGTCCGGCGAGTCAACCGCAAGGATTCCTTCGTGAAAGGGATCGCCGTTCATCTGATTCCAGTCAGCCCGGTGTCCAAGTCTCGCTGAACGAACCCATCGCCGCATGCGTCTTGGAGTGCGGCAGCGAAGCTGCCGCCTTCCCATGAATGCGATCTGCTCGCGATTTGAAGATGGCGGTTGATGCTACGGTATTCCAAGGCGGTAGCTGCTGCTGCCGCACTCCAAGGCACCTGCGGCGCACGGAACGGAATCCACTTTCCCGAGTTGGATCGCTTTTCGGCAATCTGTTTAGCCCGGCACGTCCTACTACCGCTTTTCCTTCGCGTTCCCAACTATGATTTCCGAATGCAGGAAGTGCCGCCCTAAAGCACGCTGCTCGCCTTGGCCGCTTGAACATAGCGGTCGGCGTCTTCGGGAAGAAGCAGGCGCTCCTTCACCAGCTTGCGCGCCGCCGCTTCCACCGCCGCCACAAATCCGGCATGGCTCCCGTAACGTTCTTCCATAGACTGCCGTGGGTCGGCGGAGGCCTGGCGCGCTGCCTTTGTTTTCGCGAAGGGAATGAACGAGCCATTCAGCGAGCACAGGGCGGGCTCGCGGTGTCCCGGGGCGCGCACATTCCATCCGGTTACAGTCGCAATGGGCGCGGCGATTTCGACGGGACGCACGCCCGCAATGTCCAGGCCGTCGCTATCGGGCTTGGGAACAAACACTTGATACTGTGCGTCCATCGATGGCGGAAGTTTCGAGAGCATGCCGCCGGTGGATTTAAAGCCCGGGCCAAAGTTCGGGAGCGCAAGTTGATTCAGCAGGGAAGGGAAGTTGACATTCGGAATCGCGGGAAACGCCGCCTTGGCCTCAGCCAGAGGGACAAGCGTGTGGTCCTGAATCGTCGGGTAATTGCTTGGAGGTGGTTCAATGCCGCGATCCGCCCAATCATCAAGATCGACCAGGAGTGCGCGCAGCGTGGCCTGCCATGCGCTGCCCGATCTCTGATTCTGGCAGTCGCCCGCGGGGTTGGGGGGACTCAGCAAGCCGGCAACGCCGCCATGCTGAAAGCTTGACGCGAAGTAGAGCCGCACATTGGGGGGAATGGGCACCGGATGCCCCTGCCCATCGTGGACGTTCAGCGACGCGTCCATTTGCCAGAACTCATTGGCCGAGTCGATTTGGAAAACCAGCGGATCGGTGGCGGGGCGCTTCAGAATGCCGTCGCGAATTCCCGAGATCGGATCAGTGGTCACGGCAAACGTCAGGGGAGGATACGAATACGATATGTAGTCGTGCCACACATCCTCGCGCGAGTAGGTGTTGGGATCGGAGAATTCAACATTGGCCAGCAGCCGGTGCGTCCCCGGGATGGCGATTTGCACGGCGTCGAAAACTCTGCGGTGCGCTTCATCCTCGTTGAACCCGAGGTAGAGATAATCGCGCAGGTACATTCCCGTAGAAGAGATGCCGCCGGCGTACGCGCGACGGATCCCGACCTCGGACGCGCTGACCGCGAGCGGGTTCGGATTGCCCCAGTCGTCATACGACTGATAGCGCAGGAACGACGCCAGGTCGCGCGTCACCACGTAGGCAAGGCCCATGACCAACGGGTTCTTTGCGGGGTAGGTTAATTCGTAAATCCCTTCCGGTTTGAATCCGTCGAAATAGCAGATATCGGTGGTACCTGGCACCATGCCCGCCTGGCCGGAAGGACAACGCCCGAACGCCCAGCGGTCCGGCGCAATCTTGACCTCCGGGCTGGTGAAACTGGCGCGGTAAGTCAGCGTCGAGCGGGCGGTGTTGGTGTCCGCGGTTTCGTACGACCGGAAAATGGCGCTGCCCTCCAGCGGCCGCGTGAATCCCGTAACATCAGCGTATTCCACGCGGATGGGCGCGATGATGGGGCGTCCGTCGCGCTCCCTGGCAACCGGAACATTCGGCACCAGGCGATCATTTCCAGGCGCTACATTTCCCTGCCACCCAGCGTCCACGTAGGTGTACCCCATGCGCATCATCAGGGCATCGCCAAAGTCGTCTGCTGACATCGGGTTATTCTTGGACGCCGATTCCGGCAGGTACGTCCTAAAGGCAAAATCGACCTTGTTGCCGCGGTTGTTGATGCCGTAAAACATCTTCTTGTTGCCGCGGCCCATGTCCATGGGCTTCAGGATGTAGAAGGGAGATGAAAATGCCACCATGCCCTTCGCCGTCCTGGGAGCCTTGTCGAGATTCACGATTCCGGCGTTCAAGGGATCGCGCGGGTCGACCTCGATGTAAACCGTGCCATCGAGCCGTTCATACATCCCAACGTCGCCGAACATTTTGCCGTCGGCAACCCGCCGGGCTCGCTCGACGACAAATTTGACGACCTTGGCGTGGCTGGTACTGGGGACAAACACTGGTAGTAACAGGGCTATCAGCACTGCGAGGATTGATTTTTTCATATTATTGATACCGGTAATAATAGGCTGGCGGAAAGGTCGGGATTCGGACCCTGACCGCGAAATGATTATACGCAACTTACTGATTCCCCGAAAGGGCAGAATCGATGCAAACAATCAAAACGCCAGACTCAAGTACACCGCATTGTATTTGCAGTTCCATCTTGAATGGCATAGGCTCTCATAGAGGTTTGGCATGACATCCTCTTTCCCGAGGGATTCTCGGCAAGCCACCCGAAGGCGGACGTTACTCTGTTCAACACCCAAACCTTTTCAAGTCTCACTGGTCGTACTATTGGCTCACCGCGGAGACAGTTAACTGGATCTGTCCCATGGCGCAGGGCGTCGAAGGAGGTTCTATGAACGTTGCATTCAATCGTCGGGGATTCTTGCAGGCCGCAGGCCTCGCGGCAGCAAGTTCGGTTGTGGCCGAAGCTCGAGCCGGCGCTCAAACTGTGGGAGGAATGGCCCACCCCCAGACGCGGCTCCTGACCGGCTGTTGTGCCTACTCCTATGGAAATTACCTTGGTGCCGGCAAAATGACGATGGAGGATTTTATCCTCAGGGCCGTGGATCTGGGGGTGGTAGGCGTTGACATGACGGCGTATTGGTTGAAATCCAAGGAAGCAAATTACCTCCATAACCTGCGCCACCTCGCGCAAAAGCATGGGATCCTTTTCTCCGGCGCCGCCTGCGGAACCGCCATGTGTGCCCCCGATGCCGCCAAGCGCTCCGCCTTGGTCACGGAGATTAAACAGTGGATTGATGTCGCCGACTTACTGGGTGCTTCCCACTTGCGCGTTTTCGGAGGCGAACTTCCGCCCGGCGCTACGGTGGCAAAAGGTAAGGACTGGGTTGTAGAGGTCATGAAGCCGGCTTGCGATTACGCCGCCATGAAGGGCGTGACGCTGGGCATTGAGAGTCACCATGGAATTACCTCGATGGCTTCTGACATCATCGAAATCCTCCACCGCGTTGATTCACCCTACGCTGGCTGTAACCTTGATATCACCCACTTCCCTATCGACCCCTATGTGCAGATTGAAGCCCTCGCCCCCTACGCCACCATGACGCATATCCGCGATCACTTCGACAAGCCCAAGCGGGAGCCGATCGACCTCGAACGCGTATGGCGGATGTTCGCAAGAGCCGGTTACCAGGGTTTCATGTCGGCTGAATACGAAGGGGAGGAAGACCCTATAACGGGTGTTCCTAAACTTCTCGCGAAAATCAAATCACTTTGCAAAGAGTATTCGAGTGTCTGACGCGGCGGAAGCGAATTATCCAATTAGTGAATAATTTCAGGATTGAAATGCGAAATCCCAAATACTATATCGCTGATTATTGTTAATGGCGGCTCGCTCCGCGCCAGCCGGCCGACACACCACCAGAAAATGTTGCGGCTGTCCGTGGTTTCTCTTCGTCTGGCTTCTTGGCTGCGTACTGTGGTAGAAAGCAATGGTGGAAACTAGTGAAACGAGGTTTGTCTGTCCCCGGTTTCCCAGGCTTGCAGAGTCAGCAATAAGGCGCCATAGATGTTAATGGCTGCAACCCGCAAGCGCCCAATGACCGTCCTGGGCCGAACGATCGCTTGTCCGTGGAATTACAATTCATCTGAGCGAGGGATCTTATGAAAAAGGATGATGTTTCCGAAATGAGCCGCCGCACGTTTCTGGCGACGGTTTCCGCGGCTGCCTCAGCGCCTCTGCTCGGGGCTGCCGGGGCTCCGGCCCTGGCCATGGAGGGCGGCAACCCGGTGCGCTCCACTCCCCTGACCACGAATTACGAGGGGGCGAATTTCATCGGGGTTGAGGAAAAGACGGAATTGGATGAAGCGGTTGAGACCCGGAGCCTGTTTCGTTTTTATGGGTTCACGCCGCCGAAAAAGGCCAGGACATTCGAAGAGGAATTCCAAAATCTCATGGGCGTCAAGTACGCGCTGGGGGTGACTTCGGGAACCGCCGCGCTCCACGTCGCCATTAACGCTCTGGGAGTGGGGCCGGGTGATGAGGTCATCCTGCCTGCTGAAACGTGGCACTCTGATTACAACGCGATCATCATGACCGGGGCCTTGCCGGTATTCTGCGAAATCAATGAGTCCTTCGCCATGGATCCCGACGACTTGAAAAGAAAGATCACTCCCCATACCAAAGTCATTATGCCGTCGCACCTTTCCGGCACCGTGGCGGATATGGACAGGATCATGGCCATTGCCCGCGAGCATCATCTGAAGGTGCTGGAAGATTCGGCGGAGGCCATTGGCGCAATCTACAAGGGCAGGCGGACCGGCAGCATCGGCGACATCGGAATCTACAGTTTCCAAACCGCCAAAATGATGACCTCCGGAGAAGGTGGCTGCGTCATCACCAACAATGCGGCGCTCTACGAACGCGCCATCCGGTTTCACGATTTGGGCGGGGTGAGGCCCGTGTTCCAGCGTGCCCTCGGCATAACGGATTACCCTCGCGGCGGGCAGGGGACAGAAGGCGACCGGGGCGGGGAAACGACGCTCGGCCTTAACTACCGCATGAATGAGGAGACCGGGGCGGTACTGTGCGCCCAAGTCCGCAAGATGGAAACCGCGCTTGCCAACCATCGGCGGATGCACCGCTACGTGACGGATAAAATCAAGGATCTACCCGGCATCCATCTGCGGCCCAGCAACGATCCCGAAGGAGAAATCGGCATCAGCCTTGATCTGCTGCTGCCCACCAAAGATCTTCGCGACCGATTCATAAAAGCCATGACGGCGGAAAACGTGACGATGAGTGTCGGGATTCTGGGTACGCGGAATCTGCCGACCATGGGTTACATCGAAGACAAGGTGGCGCCCCATCCGAATTGGCCGTCGTTTAATACCCCCAGGGGGAAGGCCATGCGATACGGAGCGGCGTGCTGCCCGCGGTCGGTTGACCTGAAGAACCGTTATGCCAGCCTGTACATCGGCCCGAAGTGGACGGATGATGATCTGAACGACGTCGTCAGTGCCGTTACCAAGGTCCATGCGGCGCTGAGGAGTTAGGACGCCTTCGAGCCCGCGGCTCGATCAGTACATTCTCCTTGAAGGCGGCTTCCCGCAGGATCCGATTGGATTTTCCACGTTCAATTGGCGCGGTAAATCGCGCTCGGGAAACCACCCCGGCGCGATCGCGCCACCCCTCCTGAATCAGGAGGGGAGTTCCTAAAGGCTCCCCGCCTCAGATGATGAGGGGTGGCGCCCCGGCGACGGGGTGGTGATGAGCGGGAAATGTAGAAACTCGAGGGCGAGCCTTGGCCTTTCCGTAAAGTTTCCACATTTCTCCTGAGGTTTAGAATTACAGCGATTGTGAACCCTAACCCACCTAGCTTCGATGCGGCGCCTCGCCGCTCGCCCATCCGCGGCCTGCGCTGGTGGATTGGCGGGTTGCTGTTCGTTTCCACCATCATCAATTACATCGACCGGCAAACGCTCAGCGTGCTGGCGCCCGTCCTTCTGGTGCAGTACCACTGGACCAACACGGATTTCGCCACCATTTTGATTGCTTTTCGCCTTGCCTACACCTTCATGCAGGCCGGGGGCGGGCGTTTGATCGATCGCCTGGGTGCGCGCCGCGGGCTATCGCTCACCGTCACCTTTTATTCCTGTGTCGCCAGCCTTACCGCCTTAGCCCAGGGGCTCGCGAGCTTCCGTTTCTTCCGCTTTCTGCTCGGCGCGGGCGAAGGCCCCAATTGGCCGGGCGCCACCAAGGTCGCCTCCGAGTGGTTCCCGGACAAGGAGCGGGCTTGGGCCGTCGCGATGTTTGACAGCGGCTCTTCCATTGGCGGCGCCATTGCACCTTTCCTTGCCTTGTATGCCTACAAAATGATCGGCAGTTGGCGGCCCGTTTTCCTGGTGACCGGATGCCTCGGCTTTCTCTGGATCGTGGCCTGGCGCTGGCTCTATCACCCTCCGGAACAACACCCGCGCCTCGCGCCCGAGGAGCTTGCCTACATCCAGGCGGGCCGCACACCGGAAGTACAGGTTGCCCCCCGCGGCAAAATCACCTGGCGCAAGCTGCTGCGCTACCGGCAAACCTGGGGCATCATCTGCGGACGTTTCCTGCTGGATCCCTATTGGTTCCTCATTGCCGATTGGTTTGCGCTGTACCTGCGCAGCAAGGGCTTTCGTTTGGAACAAAGCATCCTGGGCTTCTGGGTGCCGTTCCTGGGCGCCGACTTGGGCAACTTCTTCGGGGGAGCTCTTTCCAGCTATTGGATCGCCCGCGGCTGGTCAGTGGGACGCTCGCGCCGCATGGTGTTGCTGATATTTGGGCCCAGCATGTTGATCCTCATTCCCGCGGCTTTCACCAGCCACTACTTTACGCTGGTGCTGGTGTTCGGCCTTGCCACTTTTGCCTACGCCGCCTGCTCCACCATGTTCCTGTCGCTGCCCAGCGACGTTTTTCATCCGGCGGCGGTGGCCTCCGTCAGTGGCTTGGGAGGCACGGGCGCGGGCATTGGAACTCTGATCTCCACTTATTTAATCGGCCGTATCTCCGACCGATTCTCGTTCCAGCCCATCGTGATTGCCGGCTCCATCATCCCCTGTCTTGCCACCGCGGTATTTGTATTGATGGTCCGCGCGCGTAAGACTCCCGACCCGGAAGGCATTGTGCTGACCTTCTGAGGTTGGGCCCGGGACGGTAAAGGAATCCCTTGTGTCTGATCGTGGGACGGTGCTTGTTTATTTCATGTTTGAAGCAGGAATCCCGTATATTATATCCAATTGAAATTAATAATTGAATTTTGAATTGGGAATTGGCTCGATATGCGCTTATGTCCGATATTATTTGGACTTTCAATGAGTTGGTTTCGCCTTCGCCATTGAGCGTTTGGCATAATGAGTGCTGATTTCCTGCGACTTATTAAGGATTGCAGAATATAGTGGCAGGCTTCGTAGCGCCGGCATCTTGCCGGCACCGAAAAATGCCGCCAGGATGGCGGCGGTACGGCGGTTCGGCATTACTGTATTCCGCAATCATCTATAGAGCATTGGGCGCCACCAGAGATCGTAATTTCAAGATCAGTCTATTTTCGAGGTGAGGAATGAAATCAAGCAAATTAGCGATAAATGGTGGGAAACCCATTCGCAAAGAGCCCCTGCCGCTCGAGTTCCCGGGTGTTCATCACATGGATAAGAAGGAAATAAAGGCGGCGGTAAGAGTGCTGAAATCACGTTCGCTGTTTCGATACTACGGCATGAATCTGCAGAACGAGGTGCACAAGCTTGAGGCCGAATTCGCTCAACAATTGGGAACAAAGCATGCGATCGGTGTGGCCAGCGGCACGGGCGCCCTATACGTTGCCCTGTCCGCGCTGGGCGTAGGGCCCGGGCAGGAAGTGATCGTCCCCGCCTACATGTGGGTCGCGGTGCTGGCAGCGGTTGTGAACCTTGGCGCCATTCCTGTGCTGGCCGATATTGACGAGACCTTTTGCTTGAATCCTGCCGAGGTCGAGAAATGTATCACGCCCAAGACCCGGGGCATCATCATGGTGCACATGAGCGGCGCACCAGGTAACGTGCAGGCCATCCAGAAGATCGCCCGCGACCACAAGATCTTCCTTTTGGAGGACTGCGCGCAGTGTAACGGAGGGAGCATTAAGGGCCGGAAGGTGGGGACGTTCGGCGACATGGCCGTCTTCAGTTTTCAGATGAACAAGAACATGACGGCGGGTGAAGGCGGTTGCGTGGCAACGAACAGTCTCCAGCTTTATCGGCGGGCATTCGCCTGCCACGATTCCGGTTATGCGCGTGACGAAAACGGGCGGCTGATTTTGGACGACCCCAATCTCCACCTGTGGGGAAGAGGCTATCGGCTTGATGAGGTGCGCGCGGCCGTGCTGCGCGTCCAGTTGAAGAAACTGCCGCGAATCATCAAGGCCATGAACCACAGCAAGTACCGTATCCGCAAAGCGCTGGAGAAATTTCCGCGCGTGCAGTTGCGGAAGATCCAGGACCCGGCGGGCGACACCGGATGTTTCCTGCTCACGACCTATCCTGATGCGGAGACTGCCAGGAAAGTCAACGAGGCGTTGCGGGCGGAAGGTATTGTGACATCATCGCAGGGGGTTTCGGATATCCTCATGACCAGATGGGGACTGCACCTGTACTACAACAACCTCAGCCTGGTGCAGCACGCGAGTGTGGACGGCCGTGGCTTTCCCTGGAAGCTCGCCGAGAATGCCGGCTTGGAGAGGAAATACGAAAAGGGGACCTGCCCCACGGCCGATAGCCTGTTCGAGCGAAGCATCCTGATCGCAATCCCGTCGTGCTTGAAAAAGCGTGATGAGGATGACATCATTCGCGCCTTCAGCAAAGTTCTTCCGGTATTCCTGCCGTAGTACTTTGCCTGTCGGGTGAGGGG
>JARLGN010000643.1 GCA_031292775.1 Acidobacteriota bacterium
CCGTTCGGTCCGTAAAGCTCTCCGCCAGCCCCAGCCCGGCGACCGGCTCTGGCAAGGGACACGAAATGCAGCAGAAAACCTTGCTGGCGCTCGCATTCGCCACGGCCAAGGCTCAGGGAGCTTAAGGGCCAAGGCCGATCACTTCTGCGCAACCACCGCACAGGTGCGAGGCGCCAACCTAATCGTGGCTGGCAGCGTCTGGATGGCGTCGGGTTGGAATGGCGCCAAAATCTCGACCTGACTTCCCTCCCCTCCCGGCCAGGTGACTTCAGCGGTCGCCTCCTGGTCTCCGAAGTTTACGACCACGCAGGCCTTGCCAGGCTTATCCATTCCCTCAAAAACCGAGTACCGCACGTTCTCCCCGCCCTTGACCTCCGCACCCAGGGTATCGCGAAAACGTCCGAGGAACAGCACGTCCTTGTGCTTGGCGCGAATGCGGATCAGCTCCTGCACGTACCGGGAGAGCGGGCGCGTGAGCCGTTCATCCATGGAATCGTTGTAGTGGCGGGGCTGCACGGCCCACACCAATCCGTAACGCATGCCGTTGTTCATTACGTTGATGTCGCCGGGAGATTCGGCGCAAATCGTCGAAGTCCATTCGGGGAACGTGTACTTCAGCGCGGGCGAGGCCATGTCAATCAGGTTCATGCGCGCGTAAGAGACGTCCACGTAGGGAAAGGCGCGGTCCCAGAACATTTCCGAAGCGATGGCAACGCCGGGGTTCACTTCCCGCGTTTTGGCAAGGATGTCCGCATACGCCTTCAGCATTCCTTCCGGCAGCGATCGATCCGGGGAGGTCGGCAGATTCGGATTGAAGTCCAGGCCCGCTGTGATTCCGGCCTTGTCAAATTGGAATCCTTCCCCGCCGTCCTTAACGCGCTCGACGAATTGATCCACCAGCAGCTTGCGATATTCCGGATGCGACGGACTGACGATGGTCATGTTCGAGCGCGTCATTGAGAGGCGGGCGCTGATGGTGCCTTCTCCCCATCCCATCAGGGGATAGTCATGCGCCCATCTTCCGTTTACCGCATAGCGATGCAGCGTTTCCTTGAAGAGGGGCGTGGCCGTATCCGCCACCTGGATGTTGGCAAACAGCAGCGGATGCACCCCGAGGCGCCGGATCTCCGCGAGCGCCTGGCGGAATTCCTCGCGCGTGCCCAGGCGGGGATCGGGCGTGTACTGAGGATACCCGCGGTCAATGCCGCCCACATTCCAGCCCAGGATTTCGAAAGTGGTTACATCGTATTTCCTGGCGTCTGCGGCCAGCTTCGGCCAATCCTTGAAGCGGTAAAGGACCTGATCCTCACAATTGGAAATGATCACAGACTGCCACGCCATTTCCTTGCGTAACCATGTGGGGCGGCGCCGCACTTGGAAGTGCTGATCGTACCAATGGCGATAAAGCGCGCTGCCCTCATGCCAATCGCCGGAGTGAACCTGCAGGGCGACGGGGCCGAAGCGCGACGTGCCCTTCTTCGCGTAGGGGAAATTCAGCCAGCCCATGCTGAGCCCAATGGGCTCGTCCGCGGGCACGTCGTCGGGCGCCGGCCACTTGTCTCCCACCACGGCGGTTTTGGTGAACGGCCGAAGCTCATAGTAAATGCCGGCGAGCCGGGGTTCGGGATCGTGGTACCCATAGTAAAGTCCCACGTTGGCCTTGGGATTGTAGAACTCCGTCCATCCCATCAGCAGGTTGAATCCCGTGTATTGGAAACCCACCGCGGAATAACGAATGCCCAGGTTGCCTCCGCCATAATTCCCCGCAAAACCCCGGAAAATGTCGGGCGCAAGGTTGGTAAATAATCCCGGAACCAGTGACTCCGTATCCTGCCGATTGATCAGCCCGTTCTGGCCCCCCACGATGCCATAGAAAACCTCTGCCAGCGGCAAGTCGGTGGAATTCTCAACCTCAAGGGAAAATTCCAACCGGCCTTCGACCGCACGCAGTTGATAGGCCACCTTGACGGCGATCTCCTCGCGCGCATTGCGCAGGGAACCGTAGTGGCAAATCACGCCGTCAGGCCGCTCCTCAATGCGGCTCACTTTCTGCTGGCTGCTCAGAAAGTAGTTTGCTTCAACACCCGGACGCGGAAAGCGCAAGCGGAAATTCTCTCCCAGGCGCGGTTCGTGAATGATCTCCAGCTTGGGATCCTCCCAGGTTAGTCCACACAGGTTTCCATTCACGGGATCGATCCGCAAGGTGCAGAGCGAAGTCTCGAATTCCTTTAGCTTGGCGCTTTCTGCTGCCGCGCCTCCCTCCTGCGAGCCGCCCGCCAGGGTGGTTCCGGAGTAGGCTGCAAACAAGCCGGCAGTCACTTCCAGGAAAGTTCTGCGACTTACCGTTTGCAGGTGATCTTCCTTGCCCAAGCCTTCCGATAGGTTTCCCATGCGAATGATCTTCCTTTCTTGCACCGCGGACATTTACAAATCAACTTCGCTGCCAAACTTTACACTGTGAGCCCGCCCGCCGCAAGTTGCGGGGAGACTTGGTGGGTCAGTTTGAGTCTGTAACGGCGAGTTAATCCCAACCTTGTCCAAAGTACGGTCTGGTGCCCGACGATCGACCTGCGGCTTCGCCGCTTGCTGTGCAGAAAGGCTTTGAAGCTGTGAAAAATACGATCTTCACCACTGAGACACTGAGACACAGAGAAAAGAACATTTGGTTTCGTGGCTCTGCGCCTCGGTGCCTCAGTGGTGAAAGGGTTTTTGGGGATTGTTTCACAGCTTCTTTGCCTTCCCCTGGACTTTCTATATTCCTGCCCGGGTTCTCCCTCTCTGACCTTCCGCGACGAATGCGCAGACCACACGCCCGGTATCGCCATCGTAGCACCGTAAATTCACCCCGAATTTCTGCAAAATTGGTGTCGGCTAGTCCAAAATGTCCGAATAGTAGGCGTAATTGTCCGACTTTCTTCCGGGCAATTTGTCGTATGTTTGTTTGTTTTCATACACATTCCAACTTCGAACGTCTTTTTTCTAACATCTTTTTTGCAGGATCCCCTCCAGATATTGCCGAAGGTATTGATAAGGCGGCACATCCGGCGAAAGTCGAGGTCTTTCATTGGAAATGATCCCTTAAGCACTCTAATTCCCCATTCCCCGCCCATTGCGTCTCAAACCCCCAACCCGAGTCCGGAATCTCGAATCCCGAATCCCGTGACCCGGGTGTACGGGGCAAGCAAACGGTACCCACACGAGTATGATACTATTACTAGGCTTTATCAATAATAAAGTGAGCCTAGCTAACACAACCCACAACACAAGCAATATGTCCACGCGAAGAGGCGGGCTCACGCCCTCCATGCGTCTGGAAAGTACCCTGCGCGGCAAGGGGAGGAGACCCATCCGCCTGCACAGACGCCTGCGCAGGGCCAGCGTAATGCCGAATGGCCAGCGGCACGCGATTCGCGGGGAAGGCCGTTTATGGTCAATGTGATTTGAGCCAGGGGTGAATGCGAGGAAGTGACCCCTCACCCACCGCCTTGCGGTCCCCCCTCTCCCCTGCGGAGAGGGAAAAGGTTTTGCGCGCGCACGGGCGCGCCCCGCGATAATTGCAACCTTCTCCGAGGGGAGAAGGTGGACCGCGACAGGCGTTCTCACCAGCCGTCGCGGGCCGGATGAGGGGTCACTTCCGCCGCCTCGACCACCGGTTGCCTACGACGCGCAACCCGCCTGTCTCAACTCTGACGGGTGGCGCCATCCCGACTCTCAACTCGCGCCCTGCGGACGACGTGGAAACGACCAGCGGCGAGACGGTTCCAGACTCAGAGCTCAGCGACTAAATCACGCCTTGCTCTCACCTTGCGGCGCCCTCCCTGTACATCCTGACAGACCAATCGATTAGACGCTACGCCCGCTTGGTAACTACCCAAGAGTTCAATTGTAAGAACGCTCTTCCAACTGCAATCATTCCCTTGGTTCGTGGTAGAATCCGGCCATAAATTTTTCTCAGTCCTCGACAGCCGCGCGAGGTGGCAATGAGATTCCAGAGGGTGAGCGAATGAAACTGATTTCGAGACTATCCCGCCAGTTGGCGCAATTGAGTGAATTTCAACCAGATGCCAGTGATCCCAGATTTGTCAAATGGATAAGCAAGACTCCGGACCTGTTACGCCAAGCAGTGCCGGACTCGCATTTTCTTTCCGCTTTTGAGAAGTTGACGTTTAGGCTGTTTCCTCAGCCAGTGAATATGGGAGAGCGATTCCCTGATTCAGCCGATCAGCGCCCTTCCCGGTTTGAGGAAGATAGAACTGAAGCTGAACGCCTGCTAAGGTCGGTTATCGACGAGTTGGGCCGCCGCTCATCATCGCGGGGATGACGTTGGACGTGTAATGCGGGCGGGCTGGCGGTCGCGGTAGGGATAAGGGTCGTTGCACCACGGAGGGAACCTATGGCAAGTTTGATTTTGCATGGGCGGAAACTCGAAAGTATGTTTGAGCTCTTGGGCCGTGACGAAAATGACATGACCGGTAGCCTGGGTTGGGTACTCTCGCAATCGCAATCTTTCCTGTGTGCCTTTCTGCGTGAGCTCGGACTTCCAGCAGGTGACGCTCATGAGGTTGAAGTCAGGTTGCAGCAGTACGAGGCGGGAAGAGGGTTTACAGACATCGAGATCGAATTGCCGGACAACTTTTATGTGATCATCGAGGCCAAACGCGGCGCGAACCTGCCGACCCGCCGCCAACTCTTGCAATACGCGCGGAGGAAGAGATTCCGGCGGTATGGCTCTAAGTCCAAGCGGTTGGTCGTCATTAGTGAGTGCGGTGCTGAGTACGCCGCCGCGCAGTTTACTGGTTATCAGGGACTTGGAGCTATCACGCCGCTTTCGTGGCAGCGGGTGACGGCCATCGCAAGAAAATCTGTAAGCAAGTCGTCGAATGCCGACAAAAGGCTAATTGGCCAGTTGTTGACCTACCTACAAGAGGTGACGAATGCAGCGGCGGTAAAGAGGATAGATTCGAACCTAGTCTATGTACTGTCGCTGAGCAAAAAGACACCAGAGTATTCGAAGATTTCCTTCATTGACACCGTCGAAAAGAAGCGTCGGTATTACCACCCTGTTGGCCCGTGGGGAGGGTGGCCCGTCGAGCCGCCGACCTATCTGGCGTTCCGCTATTATGGCAAGCTCCAGTCGATACATTACGTCGAAAAGTGCGAGACGCTCACGAACCTAGGCACCAGGATGCAGGAAATCAAAAACGAGGAACACGATCCGTGTTTCCTCTATTACCTCGGACCGCCGTTCCCGCGAAACCCTGACGTCCCCACCGGCGACAAGATTCTTCGCGCAACTCGTGTGTGGTGCATGCTTGACACGCTGTTAACCTGTAACACGATTTCAGAGGCCTGGGAACGTTCGAAGAAGCGTGCCGGGCGGGACTGACAGGACACAGTCACTGCTTTCATGACCGTGAGCATTTCCGTCGATGACGACCCCAGGGGCAATTCCCCAGACGAATTGGCCGTGACCACCTCCGAAGCACACAGCCTCTGGCGCCGTTCGAGTTACAATCTCGGCGCTTGTGACTGGGGCTCCCGCCGGGATGCAGTCTCTTAAACCTCCAGATTTGGCGCTAGGGTGCCAAAGGATGCACGTTGCGAAGGTCAGCTGAGGGTTATAGGAGTGGAAACTGCTACCTCGGGAACAGGCGGGAAAGGACGCGATAGATCACGCCTTGCACTAGCCTTGCGCCTGACTTCCCGATAAGCCCTGGTAGAATGCGGCCCTCCTTCTACCCGATTGCTTGGTTTCGTGGCAAGCTTCCCGGTCATTCCGTCCGCCGCCCCCAGTCCTTCGCAGATTCATTGCTCCGGTTCGGACTCGCCGACCGTCAGTTGACGGTCAGTCGCCTAACCACCGAAAGGCGAGCGACGCCATGGATAGCTGCCTCGGTATCAGGTTGGAACAGCTCGGAAGGGATGGCGTGGGGAGCGGCCTTTCCACCCGCCGGGGACGGAGTCCGCGCCAGGCTAATTTGAGGCTCCGAAAATGTGGAAACTCCAAGGAAAGGCTCTGATGGTGTGAAAAAATACTATCTTTACCGCAGAGACGCTGAGGCGCAGAGAAATGCCTCTTTGTTTTCAGCCCTCTGCGCCTCCGCGCCTCTGCGGTGAATGTCATAGCGAAGAGGAACAGCAAGGTTGAACCTTGCCCCGCAATGGTGTACAAAAGGGCACAGGCTTTACGGACTGATTGTCTCCCGGGGGTACAACATGGAAATCCGCAAACAGGATGTTCTTGACTACCACCGCTTAGGACGGAAGGGAAAAATTGAAGTTGTTCCCTCCAAGCCTTGCCGCACTCAATATGATCTAAGTCTCGCCTATA
>JARLGN010000644.1 GCA_031292775.1 Acidobacteriota bacterium
CGCGGGCTACGATCTTGGCAAGTTGCTGACCGGCTCATTCGGAACGCTGGGTGTGATTGTTGAGGCCAGCTTAAAACTCTTTCCCAAGCCACCCGAGCGCGCCACTTTTGTCATGCGAGCGGGCACGTTAGGCATTGCCAGGGATCTGCGCCGCAGCATTCTTCGCTCGCCGATTGATCCCATGAGGTTGGTGCTGGTTGATTCCACCTCCGCGGCAATGCTGGCTGACTCCGCCCATGCCCAGGAGCGGCCGGAGGTGGAATTGTGGATTGAGGTGGGCGGATCGCATCGTGTTATCGAGCGCTGCATGAATGAACTTAAGCCGCTTGCCTCTGCCGTGGGAGCATCGCTGGAACGCCGGGAAGGCGCGGAAATAGCGTGGGAAAGCGTTTCGAACCTTGTCCAGTGGCTCAAGCCCAAGTATCCGGATATCACAATCCTAAAGGCCGCACTGCCATTGGTTGCGACTGAGGAATTCCTGAGCCACGCGCAACAGGAATCCGAATCTGAACGGACACCGCTGGCGAGTTTTGCCCAGGTGGGGTTGGGGATTGTGCATTTGGGCGTGTTGCAGGAAGCGATGAGTGCCGGTCTGGTGGGCATGGTGACACGCCTTCGACAGGCAGCGAAAGACCTAGGGGGCGCGTTGGTGGTCGAGCATTGCCCGGTGGCGCTAAAAGGCCAGGTGGACGTTTGGGGAGCGGGCGGCGACGACCTTGACGTCATGCGCAGAATGAAATCCGTCTGGGACCCCAACGAAGTTCTGGCGCCGGGGCGGTTCCTGGGCGGTATTTAGAATTTGGGGCGCTGAGTGTCTGAATCGATAAAAATCGGGAATCCCGAAATCGCGAATGAAGAGCCCGTGGCCGCGAAGTGCTCGGGCTATGGTGCTGGAGAGGCGCCGCGCTGGGTGGACTATTCCCGTTGCGTGCACTGCGGTTTGTGCCTGAACGCGTGCCCCACGTACCGCGAACTGGGACTGGAAGCGGATTCGCCGCGAGGCCGCATCTACCAGATGATTCAGGTGGAAAAGGGACGGCTGGAAATCGGCAAGAGTTTTGTTCATCACATCGAACTTTGCCTTGATTGCCGCTCTTGCGAAACGGCGTGCCCATCGGGCGTCGAATATGGGAAGCTTGTGGAAGTTGCGCGCGGGCAGATCGAGCAGCACTATCACCGTGCCCCCCTCACGACTTTGGCGCGCAAGCTCTTTTACTATGAGGTCCTGCCATACCCCGGGCGGCTGCAACTCCTGGGTAAACTATTGCGGCTGTACCAGCGCTCCGGGCTGGAGAAGCTGGTACTTGCATCGCGAATGCTGAAGTTGTTTCCCGGCCGGCTCGAGCAGGTGGCGCAACTCGCTCCGAGGATGGAGGAGCCGTTCTTCTACGATCGACTGGGGACGACAGTTCCAGCAGAAGGTAAGCAGCGTTACCGGGTGGCGTTGCTCGCCGGGTGTATTGCCAACCTCTGCTTTGCCCGGCTGAATGACGCCACGATTCGAGTGGTGGCAAAGAATGGATGCGAGGTGGTGATCCCCAAGGACCAGGGGTGCTGCGGCGCGCTGCACGTTCACGCCGGCATGCGAAGCATCGCGAGGAATATGGCCAAGCGCAATATCACGGCATTCCTGGCGGGGGGATATGACGCCATCATTTCCAATGCCGCCGGTTGCGGTTCTGTCCTCAAGGAGTATCCGCTCCTTTTTGAGGAAGAGGATAAGGAGTTCTACGAGCCCGCAAAACAGTTTGTAGCGAAATTGCGCGATGTCACGGAATTTCTGGCGGGGATTGACTTAAACAAAGAATTGGGAATAATGAAAATGCGGGCTACTTATCAGGATCCTTGCCATCTGGGACATGCGCAGCGCATTCGAAGCGCGCCGCGCAAACTGCTGGCAGCCATACCGGGCTTGGAACTCATAGAATTGAAAGAAGCGGAAATCTGTTGTGGGAGCGCAGGCGTTTACAACGTTATTCACAACGAGATGTCAGACCGGTTGCTTGAGAATAAAATGCGCCGCATCAGCGAGACCCGGGCGGAGTTGGTCCTGACCGCCAATCCCGGTTGCATGTTACAACTTCGCGCCGGGGTGAAACGCGAGGGCAAGCAACGGCGCGTGCTGCACGTAATCGAATTGCTGGACGAAGCGTACAGAATTGCCGATTGATGAATGTCGATTGGCGATTGAACTTACGATAATTCACGGCCTTTGGTTGTGATATTTCAGCAAACGTTGTTGCGGATTACGGATACCTGGTAACTGAGGGCTATTAATCGAAAATCGGCAATCATCAATCGGCAATTTAACGGCGTCAATCGAAAATCGACAATCCAAAGTGAGGTCCTTTCATGTCCACGAATACTCCGGCGGACTCGAATAATGTTTTGCGCCCATTCGACGATCCCCATCCGTATCACCTGAAGGATTATGAGTCGAGCTACGCGTCGTTTCGCTGGGAAGATGCGCATAAGGAATTTGATTGGTCGAAGACCGGCAAGGTGAACATGGCGCACGAGGCGATTGACCGTCACCTTACGCGCGGCCGGCGCAACAAACTGGCGCTGATTTACACCGACAAAGAGCACACCGAGCGCTTCACCTTTGAGGACATGTCGCTGCAGTCAAACCGCTTTGCCAATGTCCTGCGCAAATTGGGGGTGGGGAAGGGTGACCGCGTATTCGTGTTTTTGGGACGCCGGCCGGAGCTTTACATCGCGATCCTCGGCATTCTGAAAATCGGGGCCATTCCCAGCCCGCTCTTTGAAGCTTTTATGGAGGATGCCGTTCGCGACCGCATGGCCAACGCGGAAGCGGTGGCTCTGGTGACATCGCCGGCGCTGGTGGAGCGCGTGCCGCAATATGATCTGCCGGCCCTTAAGCACATTATCCTGGTGGGCGCCACGGCGAGCGAGTTGGGGGAAGGGCAGAAGAGTTATGAAAGCCTTATGAATAAGGCTGACGAGAAGACGGAAATCGAGTGGCTGACGCTGGATGATCCGCTCATCATGCACTACACCTCAGGTTCAACAGGAAAGCCCAAGGGCGTGCTGCACGTGCAAAAGGCGATGCTGGGGCAAATGATGACCGGCCGCTGGGTTCTCGACATGCGGGAAGACGATATCTATTGGTGTACCGCCGATCCTGGTTGGGTGACGGGAACGTCGTATGGAATTTTCGCCCCGTGGCTCAACGGCACCACCAATCTGATTCGGGGTGGAAGATTTAATGCCGCAGATTGGTATGAAACCATCCAACGCTTTCGCATCAACATCTGGTACAGCGCTCCCACGGCCTTCCGTATGCTGATGGCGGCGGGTGAGGACGTTGTGCAGCGATTTGATCTTTCCAGCCTCCGGCACGTGCTGAGCGTGGGTGAACCGCTGAACCCCGAGGTGGTGTGGTGGGGTTGGAAGACCTACGGCAGGAGAATCCATGACAATTGGTGGATGACAGAGACGGGCCATATCCTGGTTTCGAATTATCCCGGGATGACCATCCGGCCGGGGTCAATGGGGCGGCCCATCCCCGGCGTGTACGCAGCCATTGTGGATGACAACGGAAAGGAATTGCCGCCCAACATGCTTGGCAACCTGGTGGTAAAGCCCGGGTGGCCCGGCATGATGAAAACGATTTGGAAACAGCCGGAGCGCTATGAGAGCTACTTCCGTATTCCCGGTTGGTACGTCACGGGGGATAGCGCCTATAAGGACCCTGACGGTTATTTCTGGTTCCAGGGGCGCGTGGACGACCTGATCATCACGGCGGGGGAGAACGTGGGGCCGTTTGAGGTCGAAAGCTGTTTGGTGGAACATCCGGCCGTGGCGGAGGCAGGCGTGATTGGAAAACCCGATGCCATGCGTGGACATATCATCAAGGGGTTCATATCATTGCGCGAAGGGTACGTCCCCAGCGACGAACTGAAGGACGAAATCCAAAAGTTTGTGCGGCAAAAATTGGCCGCGCACGCCGCTCCGCGTGAGATTGAATTCCGTGAGAAGCTCCCCAAAACGCGTAGTGGGAAAATCATGCGCCGGGTCCTGAAGGCATGGGAATTGGGATTGCCAACGGGCGATCTTTCCACGTTGGAAGACTAAACATGGATTGACAGGATGGACAGGATACGGAACAGAAGGAAGATCTGGCCCTTGGAACGATGCCTGGTTTGTACGACCATTGCCGTATTCTCGGCGGCCAACTCGGAAGCATGAAGGACTTGTTCGGAGGTCTTTCTGTTCCGCCTCTTTATCCTGTCTATCTTGCCCATCCATGTGAATAAAGCCTGTGGCATCACCAATTCAATCGTAGAGAGAATTGGATCTGCCGTGAATTTTCGGCGGAGCTGATCATTCCAAAATTTGAAGTGCCGAATATCAAGCCTGGCCTGTCGAAATTTGGATGATTGGTGAGATTGAAGAAGTCCGCGCGGAAGACCGTGTTTACGTGCTCGCTGAGGCGGAAGTGGCGTTCCAGGCTTGAATCCCATGTTGCGAGGCCGGGTCCCGTGATGACATTGCGGCCTTCATTGCCAGGGATGCTGTAGGTGCCCTGTGCATCAGTGAAGATCGGCGGGGTGACGAAAGCGCTGGTATTAAACCAACGGCTTACGCCGCGCTGGCCGCCGGGCAGATTGGGGTTGCCCACCAAATCAGGGCGATCGGTTCCATTCGATTGCGTTCCACTTAAAGCTGTGTCGAGTACAGCAGTGAGCGGCTGCCCGGTTTGAAGCGTGAAGATATTCGCGAGTTGCCACTCACCCAGGATACGGCGAGACACGCCTTGCTTTGCCCATCGTGCGCGGGCGCCGAAAGGCAACTGCCAAAGGCCCGATACCGTTACGCGTTGCCGCATATCAAAATCAGAAAGGCCATACTCGGCGCGCAG
>JARLGN010000095.1 GCA_031292775.1 Acidobacteriota bacterium
CACGATCACCGGCGGCGGGCGCCATGATTCACCGTTCGCCCTCCCGTGCTGCGAGGAACCCCGGCCCCACCTTGTTCTTGACAGGGGCTAGACTTGCATGTAGTCTAGAAGGTAGTCCGTGCCGGCGCACGAGACGGTACCGCCAAATGCCAAGCGCGCGAGAATCCGACCTGTTCCCATCGTGGCGATCTTTTCACCCCTCAAACAAACAGAATGTCGCTTTGGGGCGTTGGCGTGAAAAAAAGATGTTAATTTATAACGAACGAAGCCGGAATGTGTATGAAAACAAATAAACTATTGACACAATGACCGACGGAATGTCGGGCATTTTTGGCAATTTGACGGGGGATTTCGCAGAACTTTCCGGGTTTCGAAGGACAGTTTGCCGGAATTTGCGCCTCCGATGCGGGATTGGGCGGGCTGGCCCAGAGCGAGCGCAGCTCTGCGACTCGAAAACTGATCAAGGCAGCCGGAGCTTGACATGCCGTCCGCTGATGCTTGTGGCGCATACCTACACGACGATGTATGCGCCACCCGATCGAAAAATCACGCAGCGCAGAGTCGCAGAGGTAGGAAATCAAGAGGGCTCTTCTCTGCGTCTCAGCGCCTCTGCGGTAAATGCTTGCTTAACCATGCAATTTACGAAACGCCGCCAGGCACCGCTGCACGGTATCCATTTCGGAATAATCGCTACCTTCCTGTTCGATCAGGTAGTACTCAACTCCGCCGGACTTTTCGGCAGCAGCAAAGATCTTCTTCCAAGGCGAGGTTCCTTCGCCCGTCAAGACCTTGTATTCCTTCTGGGGAGACCAGTCTTTCACATGTATGGAGCGAATGCGGCCGGGGTTCCTATTGATCCATGCGACGGGATCGTTTCCGGTGGCCAGGCAGGTTCCCACATCCAGTTGCAGCATGATGCTCCTGTCCAGGGTGGCGGCCAGCACCTCGATGGGTTTCTGCCCATCGACGGGCTTCCATTCGGCGTCGTGATTGTGATAGCCCGCGTGCAAACCCTGCGCTTTCAAAGTGTCGTTGGCCTTATTCAGGGTTTCCGCTACGCCCTTCCAGCCGTCGAGCCCGCTCACCTCGCCGGGACTCGCCAGCACAACATAGTGAGTGCCGAGAATCTTGTTGAGGTCAATCGCTTTGCCAATTCCTTCCGGGGTGAAGGATTTGATTCCGTTGTGAGTCGAATAGCAGTGGATGCCGAGTTCATCCATCTCCGCGCGAACCTGCCGCGCGTAATCGGGCGTCCAATCGTAGTACGGGGCGTAGAACTCCACGCATTGGTAACCCATCTTGGCCACGCCTCGAACCGTGCCCATCAGGTCCTTCTTCATTTCATTGCGAACCGAATAAAGTTCCAGCCCCACCGGTATGTGTTTTGAGTGCGCCACGGCAGCCGCGATCGGCGCCGCCGCCAAGGATCCCAGGAAAGAACGACGTGAAATTTGTCTGTTCATAATGCGCCTACCATATCACAACATGGGCGCGAAGGATGGCTCCGGTAAATCCCTTGCCCCAGCAAATCATTAAGAAGCAAACATCCTCATGGAAGCGCCCCTTTCCGCCGATAAGGAACCTAAGAGGATTACAGATGCTGGACCTTCAGAACGTGGAGATCTTTCGGGCCGCGCTGGAAAGCTTGCATACCGGCGTGTGCGTGGTGGACAAGGACCGGAAGATCAATTTTTGGAATGACGGCGCGGAAAGAATTACCGGCTATCTGCGCCAGGACGTCTTGGGGCGCTTTTGCGGCGAGATCCTCTTGATCAAGTTTCATGAGAAGAAAACAGCAATCTGCGAGAACTTCTGCCCGCTGGTTGCGGCCATGCGCGATGGGCAAGCTCGTGACTCGCGGGTGTACCTTCACCATAAGTCGGGGTACGCGCTGCCTGTTCACTTGCGGGCAGTGCCCATACGCGACGCTCACGGTCATGTGATCGGTGCGGTGGAAAGCTTTGTGGAGAGGTCGTGGATGTCAACGCGGCGCCGTCCAGACTCCGGCTTGATCGTGGGTCATGGACTGGACGCGCTAACGCAGCTCCCCGACTACGCTTTCACCGAAACGTACTTGACCGATCGCCTCAAGTTCGCTTCGACACATGCCATCCCATTTGGTTTGCTCTGCATTCAGTTGGACCAGTTGGATGCCCTGACGGCAATGCACGGCCTGGATGCCGCCGAATCCATCTTGAATGTCGTCGCGCGCACGCTGCGGTATGGCCTCGACCCATTGGACTTTGTGGGCTGTTGGTCGGAGGACCAGTTCCTGGCCATCGTGGCGAATTGCAGTGAAAGCGACTTGTGGACCACTGCGGAGCGCCTGAGGCGGCTTGCCCAATCTTCCGAGATCGCCTGGTGGGGCGATCAACTTTCGGTCACTGTTTCGGTGGGTGGCGCAGTCTTGGTGCCCGGCGAGGACCTTATCCCCCTTCTGGAACGTACAGGAAGCGCTCTGAAACAAGCTGTCGCCAAGGGTGGAAATTCCGCCATCGTACTTGGCGCTCCAGAAACGTCGTAGGCGAGGAGAGACAATTTAGGTGTTTGCAATCATTGGAATCGTGGTGGTGTTCGGGTGTGTCCTCGGCGGCTTTTTGATGGAGCATGGAAACATCAAGGTGCTCGTGCAGCCGGCCGAGTTCATAACTATCGCTGGGGCAGGTTTGGGGACACTCCTGGTTGCCAACCCTCTCCACATCCTCAAAAGTGTCGCGAGCAGTCTGCCGACTGTCTTGAAAGGCTCCAAATTCACCAAATCCTGGTACCTTGATTCGCTGAAGATGATGTACGAGCTCTTTGGACGCGCACGCAGGGATGGGCTGGTGGCTCTCGAAAGCGACACGGACGATCCGGAGAAGAGTACGATCTTCTCCAAGTACCCGGACTTTCTTAAGGATCATCATCTCTTATGCTTTGTGTGTGACACCATGCGCCTGGTGGCAAGCAACGCTGTGGAGGCCTTTGAACTCGACCAGATGGTGGAGCTCGATATGGACATCCACCACCATGACGCCACAGAGCCTGTATCGGCACTCAGTACCGTGGCGGACTCACTTCCCGGCCTCGGCATCGTGGCCGCCGTGCTGGGCATTGTCATCACCATGGGAGCCCTGGGCGGCCCGCCAGAAGAGATCGGTCGTAAAGTGGCCGCCGCATTAGTGGGCACATTTTTGGGCATCCTCCTCTGCTACGGAGTGGTGGGGCCCCTCGCTGCCAATCTGGCCAAAGGTGCGGATGAGGAGCATGCCTACCTGTACGTACTCCGCGTGGCGATGGCTTCGTTTATCAAAGGAACCGCACCCATCATGGCAGTGGAAGTGGCACGGCGGGCGATTCCCGGCCACGTGCGCCCCACTTTCCAGGAGCTTGAAAGCTATTGCCGCAGCAAGGGTGAGGCGGCTCCGCCGAAAGAGGCCGCAGCGTAAAGCAGGAGTCAGAAGTCAGGAGCCAGAAGATTTGTGATTGTGTGATTGGCGATTGGTGATTGGAAAACCGAGTGCAGGTGCCAATTGGACCGACGAGCCCCCGAAGGAATCGGAAATGCCCGGGGATGTGAGTGCCCATTTCTGACGAATAGCACTGAGACCAAAATTTGCAAATCATTAATCACCAATCACCAATCGCAAATCACCAATCGTATTCGGTCGCTCCTGGCTCCTGACTTCCGCCTCCTGACTCCTTAATCCAAGGTTCCTGATTACTATGGCAGCAGCTCGACCGATCATCGTTATCAAGAAAAAAGGTGGCCACGGCGGGCATCATGGAGGCGCATGGAAGGTGGCATACGCCGATTTTGTGACCGCGATGATGTCACTCTTCATCGTCCTCTGGCTGATGAGCAGCAGCAAGCCAATCAAGGAAGCCGTGGCGGGGTATTTCAAAGACCCTGCCGGGACTACCAAACTTACAGGCGGCAATGGAAAGGGCCCGGGCCAGAGCGCCGGCGAGGGCCCGGGGGATAGCTTGACTGTTTCCAAAGACAACATGTCAAAGCTCAAGGAGAATCTCCAGAGCGCCATTCACCAGATCAACGACTTCAATAAACTGGGAAGCCAAATTGAGATGACCGTCACCTCCGAAGGATTGCGCATTGAACTTCTGGAATCGGCTCAGAGCACTTTCTTCGATAGTGGCAGTCCGGATTTAAACGCCAGCGGCAAGGAAACGCTGGTTGCCCTGGCGAAGGAGTTAGGTGGCGTCCCGAACAAGATTTCGATTGAGGGCCACACCGACTCCCGGCCCCTGGCTCGACATGGGGGCGAGTACGGAAACTGGGAGCTTTCCGTGGATCGCGCAAACTCCGCTCGACGGCTCATGCAGGAGAGTGGTTTGCGGGCTGACCAGGTGACCCAGGTCAGGGGTTACGCCGACCAGCACCTTCGTAAACCTGACGCCCCGGAGGATCCTTCCAACCGGCGAATCTCAATCCTCGTGCAGTATGTCTCAAAAGACACGGCCCGAAGTCCTTCACAGGAGCCTGCCAAGGAACCCGCTAAAGAGCCAGGGAAGGGGGCGACCAAATGATCCCTCCTTTGGGTCATTGTCCGGTGCGCTCCAAATGGTCACAGACGCGGGGCACCCAACAGCCGATGTCTGGAACCTAACACCTGACACCTGGCGCCCAACACATAACCCTCACCGCGTAGCGAATTTCCATACCGTGGTTGAGTGATAGGTCTGGCCGGGCTTCAGGATCGTGGACGGGAAGTTCGGCTTATTGGGCGAATCCGGATAGTGTTGGGTCTCCAGGCAAAACGCGTTGCGCTTGTTATAAGTGTGGCCTTGCTTGCCGGTGATGCCGTCCAGAAAGTTTCCTGTATAGAACTGCACTCCGGGTTCGGTGGTGTCAACCTCCAGAACTCGCCCACTGGTGGAATCATAAGCGCGCGCTGCCAGCGTTATGCCGGGCGCCTGCCGATTGATCACGAAATTGTGGTCGTAGCCGCCGCCAAAGACCAGTTGCTCATAATGATCGTTGATCCGGGTTCCAATGGCATTCGGCTTGGTGAAATCGAGGGGCGTTCCTTTTACGCTGGAGATTTTCCCCGTGGGGATCAGCGTGGCGTCAACCGGAGTGAAGTGATCGGCGCTTAGCGTCAGTTCTTCACCCAGAATGGTTCCGCTTCCCTCGCCGGCCAGGTTGAAGTAGGTGTGGTTGGTGAGGTTGATGGGAGTGTCCTTGTCCGTTTTGGCCTGATAGTCGATGCTGAATTCGTTCTTGTCGTTAAGCGTGTAGGTGACGGTCACGTGCAGCGTTCCGGGATAGCCTTCTTCGCCATCAATGCTGGTGTACTTTAGAACTAACCCGACCTCAGCGCTCTTTTGGAATGATTGTCCCTGCCACACGACTTTGTCGAAGCCTTTCAGACCGCCGTGCAGTGTATTGGGGCCATCATTCTTCGCCAGCGTGTATTCCTTGCCATTCAGCGCGAACTTGGCGCTACCGATGCGATTCCCATAACGGCCAACGAGGGCTCCGAAAAAGGGATTCTTGCCAAGGTAGCCGGCGAGCGAATCGAATCCCAGCACGATATCGGCGAAGTTCCCCTTCTTGTCAGGGGTCTTTACTGAGACGATGGCCCCGCCATAGGTCATGGCGCGAACCTCGATGCCGTGGATGTTGGTCAACGTGTAGATGTCGACGGCCTTCCCGTCGGGCGTGGTTCCAAAAGCCTCTTTCTTAACCATATGTGTTCCCCTCGCAGAAGATGAGATCCCAGATCCTGGGAACATTGTTACCAGGGTTAGGGACATCAGGAATAATAGTGCCGTGCGGCGCATCATGTGGGACCTCTGGCGGATTGAATTGACTGGGTTGGGTCGGAGAATATTCTCAGCCATTTCCTGGCGGCGCTCAAAACGGCCGGCCGGAAGGAATTTTCCTCGCAGTGCGGCCGTGAGTCAAGCGCCGTTTGGAGCACCTCGTGTCCATTCACCGCATAAGCCTGGAGCAGGTGTCTGATATCAAGTGTCAGGTGCTAGGGTTTTACTGGCACCTGCCGCCTGTTACCTAACACCTCTTTTGCTCTGCGTCTCTGCGCCTTTGCGGTGAATATCGTGTGTTCAAACCCGTGCCGCCTCTTCCTTTCTCGACATTTCTTGAAGTTCATAGAGCGATTTCGTGTTGCGCGGAAAGTGCGGAATCGGGAATGAGGCCAATCCGAATCGCGCCACCGTGAGTTCTTTCCCCCGCACCAACCGGGCATGGGCCTCCTGGGCTTCGGTTCGCAAGTTCAGGTGAATCGGAAAAGCGTCGGCGGCGCGGTAAGACATGATCAACGTGGTCCGGGGATGGGGCGAGTTGTTGGGAGCGGAGGAGTGCGGCGTCAAGCAGTGCATCAAAATCGCGCTCCCCGCCTTGGCTGCCAGGAATACAGATTTCGAGGCATCAATCGTCCCGGTGACGCGGCCTTGAAACAACCCTTGCGAGGTGTGGTTCAAAACACTCCGATGGGCACAGGGAATAACCTGCAAACATCCGTTGGAGGCATCCGCGTCTTCCAGATAAAAGAGGACCGTAACCGAATCGGTGTTGGTCAGGGGGTAGTAGGTCAGGTCCTGGTGCCAATCCACCACCGAGCCCAGCACTGCGGGCTTCATGTTGATTTTGCTGAGATGAAAAATCAGGTTCGGGCCGATGAGTTGCTCGATGACGTCCAGCAGGTCCATCGATTCCGACAGGGCTCGAAACCGGGGATAGTGAGAGCAAGGCTCGTAAATCCGCCGCACCTTTCTTCCCTCTGGTTTCTGGTTTGGCTCCATCTCCAGGCGGCCGGCATCGTGATGCGCCACCGTGGACGTGGCCGTCAGGTCTTCAATATCAGAGAGGATTGCGTCGACCGCCGAGCGGCTGAGGAACTCATGCAGAATCGTGTAGCCTTCGTCGCGGTACTGGGAAATTTGTTGGGCAGTAAGCATGATTTTCTGCTCCCTCCGCAGGCAGGAGCGATGTCCTGTCCACGACTGCTTGGGTGAATCCCTGGGCACTTCCTGGCTAGCGTCCTGAGAATAGCCGCGCTGCCTCGGCAGTGTCAACTGCGGGATGGAAGGGCGGGTATGAGTCATCATCATTAAGAGCCTTGAGGATTGCTTCCGTGTCCTGCACCCTTCGAACGGCGCGCGAACGCAGGTTTCGGAGTGCGGGAGATTGGGCCAGCTTTTTCTACCGCCGACTCGCCAGCGGTGGGTGATGCGCCAGATCGAGTCGCGGTGAGCAAAGGTGGCGCCGGGCCGCCGCACTCCATTACTTTGAGTCGATTGGGCGAAATGTGGAATACGGATAAGTCCCTTTATTTTCATATATATCATGGAAATGTTACTGTAAGTGTCTTGTTTTCATCAACATCATGGAAAGACCGGAATCCGACATTTTTTCTACATTTGTTTTCAATAACATAGCGATGTTTTCCTTTATTTTTAACCCCTTTTTTTTCTCAACCCCACCAAATTTTTCCTTGTACTAACCTCCATTTTTTCATTGACTTACGATTTTGGATGGAGTGCCTGTGATTTCTGTAACCATCTTTGTTATCAATAACATCATGGAGGGACACCGCGTTTTCCTTGATTTTTTGGGTTTTTAACCCACATTTTGGGGCTAACCCCATTAATTATCTATAACATCATGGAAAGCGAGTTTTTTTGAATTCCTTCTCATCCGCGAAGGCAAGCCCATTCCATCGAATTCTCAGCGCTGTTTCTGCCGGTCCCAAACCCCAATCGCTCCGCCGGCAATTGTGCCCCGGCCAAGCCGTGCCGCACGCAGTCTTGCGCCCGGCGGACTTCCCGGTGTTGTGATAATGGGTCGCGGTCAGAGTAGGAGTCAGGGGTGGGAGACATCAAGGGCGGCATGGTGCTATCAACCTTCGAACGCCCATTACTATATACCACAACGATACCGTAGTCAAGTATAAAACGCCAGAGTTGGAGCCTACAAACCGTTGCGGCGGCTCTATCGGCGCACGTCGTGTCGGGCTGCGAAAGTACTATGGCATGCTGCGTGGCCGGCTCACACGTTTGTCCTGTGAATCAATACGTCGAATAGCCTGTTTGCGTGGGGCGATGCATTTCTTAAACTTTGCGGATTGATCAGCGCAAGCAGGGCGAATCCGTGCCTGGTCTTGTGGTAGGAGCCTTTCGTGGTTTGTTTCGATGCGTGTTTGAGAACTGGAAGCAGCGATCGCTTCGGTATTTGCTCAATGTTCGGTTGACCCGGTAGTGAACCAGCCAGAAACCCCTGACCATAGAACTCGGTCAGGGCTTCTCGATCAGCCAGAAACCAAGCTTCCATGCACTGGACCATCAAGTGTGCCTGGTCCTCAGTCGTGCCTGCGGGACGTTGCCACTCATCCCTTTGGTGGAGATGAGCCCAGGCGCTTGGCGCCACTACGGGTCCTTCGGAATCCACCAGGAGAATAACAAAGTCACCCGGATGCTGGCGCACGGCTTTGCGAAAGTCATTAAATGTTTGAAAGCGGCTGCCACAGGCAACCACGCTGAGTCTGTTCTTTGGAAGCCCGAGTTTATCGAAGAGCTCCTGAAACCCGCGGCGGCAAGCGGTGGCATTATCGGTATGTTTGTAGTCACCGGCACCCTCGACGTAGACACGGACACTCACCAGCGGTTGCCCCCGATTTCGCCCTTCCGCCAGAGGCGTCCGAGGCTGTAGGTCTTGAGCCATGCTGCGAGCGGTTTGCGCTCAAGACGCTTCAACGTGGTTGAGCCGTTTTCCTTTTCGCACACGACGACCGTCTCAGGGATGTCCGTCAGCTCGCTAACCAAAGCATCCGAGTGCGTGGTGACGATTAACTGCATCCGCTGCGAGGCTTCTCGCAGGAGCTGCGCTAGCGGTGGAATGATATCGGGGTGTAAACCGAGTTCGGGCTCTTCGATGCAAACCAGCGGCGGTGGCGCAGGGTGCAGCAAAATGGTGAGAAGAGCGAGCCACTGGAGTGTCCCGTCGGACAGCCTGAGGGCAGAGATCGAGACGCCTCCTCGTTCAATGAGACGCACTTCGACAAGGCCCCCTTTTATGGGTGTTTCAATTGACTCGGCTCCGTCGTAAAAGGTTTTCAAATACTTCAGCAATTCGGATCTAGTGTGAAATTCGGAGTTGAGTCTATTCAGCATCAACCCGAGGTTACGGATGTCCTCATCCAATGACTCGTTGCTGAGTTCCGGCCCGAACATTTTCCGGGCATCTGAGATGGGCCCGAACTCCCAATTGCGGTAGATCCTGATATCACCAAACATCTGACCAAGGTAGGTGAGCTCAGGGTACTGCGCGGGATCCTTGCGTTGTGCCAGGATCGACTGCTGAGGATTGATCTGCTCCCGCGAGAGCTCCTGCTGCGTCCCGTTCATCCTGAGCATCGGACGTCCGTTGACATATCCGAAGTAAGGCTGAGCTTCCTTCAGGCTCTTCTCGGCGACCCCTGCCTCGACTCGTTCATCCTTGACGTCAAGCTGATAATTTACGCCTGTGAACGACAGCCGGTAGTCAATGGGCTCTCTTAAGTGAGGGGGATTGGCCGAAACCTCGATCGTTGCCGTAGGTAATGATCTCGCCGCCTTCCGACCAGCCGGTGGCGACTTCCATAGCCACTCAACGACACCACCGCCCTCCCGAATGGGTGATGCCAAATCCCGTGGAGTGTTCTGCAACAACGCAATGGCTTCGATAAAATTCGACTTGCCCGACCCGTTAGGGCCAATGAGAACATTAAGTGGTCCGAGCGTGATCTTCGGAGAGTTCGGACCAAACGAGAGTAGATTCTGAACGTGCAGACTCTTAATCGCGGGCTTATCAATCATTGTCAACCGCAAATCTCCATTTAGGTCTTCCCGTGTCTGTGATTATACCCCAGTTTGTTCCCGACCAACCCTTCCAGGCCTGTTACAATTCCTACTACCAGCGCCAATGGCCCCTACATGACTCCTTGCGGCCAGAGGCCGCATGGCGCTACCCACTCCGCTGAATCCTAAGCTGCAGAGACGGAATCTGGAAAGGTCTATTGGTCGCCACTCTTTTGGAGTGAAGCCTGGAGTTCGAGAACCTGCAACTGGACTTGTTTCACTTCTCGCAGTATCTCCACCCTGTTCCGGTTGATGAAGAGTTTTAGCACTTCCGCCATGGCATAAAGATACAAAAGGAACGCCAAAAATGCATAGGAGATGCCTTTGGGCGTGTCGAGTCGTAGCCAGTTCAGCGAAAGAGGGACAGTTACAAAACCAACCGCAAAGAGTAAAAATGCACCGGTCACCCACTGCTTCCGGCGATACGCCTTTTCGTTCTTCTCCAACATGGACGCCACTTCCTCCCGGTAAGCTGCAAGATTCGCAGGCTGTGGGAGACGTGACAGTAACCGGTCGCGAATACTGTCATTTCTTTGTTCCATAACCACCTCCTATCAGGATTTGCTTCATCGCCTTTTTTGCGTAGTAAATGCGGGACTTCACGGTACCTTCGGAGCACCCCACAACCTTTGCGATCTCCGCCATCGATAAATCCTCCAGAAAATGCAGGACCAGGACTTCGCGATGCTTGAATCCAATTTCACTCAGGGCCTGGTGAAGGGCGGCGGAATCTTCTTCCGCAAACGATGGTTCCGCTGCCTCCATGGAGTTATCAAGTTGAACCTTCTCGGCTTGCTCCCGGGAACTGTTGCGGCGGATTCGATCCACTGCGATTCCATGGGTGATGCTGTACAGCCACGCTCGCAAAGAACCAGGTTCTTTCAAACCCCGAATGCCACGAAACGCTTTAATCCACACGTCCTGAAGAACGTCGAGCCCACTGTCGGTATTGCCGGTCAAACTGGTCGCGTAGTAGAGCAACGGCCGCTCCATGACCGCAATAAGATCTTCAAAAGCGCCCGGTTCGCCAGACTGGCAACGGAGCGCGATCCACTCGTAGCGTGTTCGATTCTCACTATCCATATGCGTTCACTGCTTATGTCGAAGGAAATGCGCTCGCGGTTCAATTTACCCGGCTGGATTTGGTTCGGGCGACAACCTCGGCATGCAGAGAGAGGTGACAGCTCCCGGCGAAGGCTCCAAAACTGTACCACAGAAGCAAACTGGTACCCACGGTCACTGCTGTGCTGGCCGTGGGTCTTCTGAGGGCGGTCGAATTTCTACAACTTCGCATTGGACAAGGTAAGCGGAGTTTTCTGTCCAATTCGGATTGATTCCATGCGACTGCCCGTGGGGTATCGTGCGTGAGAGAAGCCCACGGACAGGAATGCCCTGTCCGTGGCTATCAACCAGGCAATTAATGAAGATGATGTCTTCGTATCCGTGCGGTGGTTTTACATCTTGTCGAAGAAGACGGATGGCGAAACGTGGAAGCGCTGGCTGAGCCGCGCAATGTGGTCGCGGTTCAATCGACGCTTGCCGGAAAGAACCAGTGATACCGTGCTCTCGCTACCAAGTTCCGCGGCGATGTCCCGTTGTGAGAGTCCATTCTGTTCGAGGAGAAAGCGTAGTACGTCGATGGGGCCGGCGTCCGGCACGGGGTAGCGATCCGCCTCATAGTGCTCAATGAGAAGCGTCAGAAGTTCGATGGCCTCTTCCTCCACTGGTGTGGGGCGAGACTTCGCGGTCAGCTTAAAGAGCGCCTCCGTGTACGTCGCGAGTTCCTCATCCGAGTGGATGATGTGGGGTGCCCCCTGCCGGATCATCTCGGTTGGATTCGCCAGTGCGGTGCTCATCGTGTGACCCCTTTATCCCAGTTGGCGGGATTGTCGTACTGTTTATGCGTCAGGAAAGACCGGATGTAAATGTGTCCTTCTGTGGTCCCGCCATCCTTCAGGCGTGAGTAATGAATGATGGTGACCAGGCGGTAGTGGTTCTGACGGATATTGAAGATCACATACCCCTTTACATCATCGGCATCCTTGAAAACCTGCCGGACTTCCACGAAGTTCCGCCACCGCGCGGCCTTTGCGATTTTGTACCAAGCCATAATCTGCCCGGCCGCATCGGGATATTGCTTCATTGCTCGGTTCAGCTGCTTTTCCGTGCCGACATGCATGAAGGTTCTTTCAATGTCCTGTCGCAACAAGAACCGTTGCTTTCTTCACGGTACTTTGCAAAATGAAAAGTGTCAACAGAAACTTTGCATTTTGCAAAGCAGGGAGGGTTGGCGCAGACCAAGGTGGCTACGAGTAGGTAGCCATCACAGTCAGTACAGTTCTGGCGCTGGGTTCTTCTGCGGCGATAAAGTCGCAACAATCTTGCCGTGGACAAGGCAACCGTAGCTGCCTGCCCGACTGGGGTTGATTACGCGTTACCTCTGGGATATTGTGCAATGGCAAAGTTCAGAGCCGGAAAATCAATGACTATGGCCATCCGTTGTTTGGCTCCGGCCAGGTACGTTTAAGAAATGAGGAGGGCGTATGCCTCAGTGCTCGTTGAAGGCTTCCAGGGGGCCGAAGGGCAAGCTCGTTGTGGGATTATCGGTAATCGTGCTGGTTATCGTGCTGTGGTTCTGGCCGCAGGCAACGCGGAGCGCAAGCGTGCTGCCGGCTGCTTCCGTTCCCGCCGGAACGCACGGGCCCTACAGCACCAACTTTCCCCGTGCTGAGAATCCCATTTCCGAACATGGCAAATGGTCAAATGGCCAGGCGGACGGCCTTGATTGGGCCAACGTCCAGACGATTCCAGGATTGGCCTTTGGGACCGAGATCGGTGGGATCAGACCGGAACCGCAAAACTACGACGATTCCACGGCTTTACTGACGGGCACATGGGGGCCGAACCAAACGGTGGAAGCTACCGTCCATTCCGTCAACCCGAACATGACTGATACGGTTTGGGAGGAAGTGGAGATTCGCCTGCGAAGTTCCCTCTCCCCCCACAAAGCCACGGGGTATGAAATCATGTTCCGGTGCTCAAAGATCGCCAAAGCTTACTGCAATATCGCCCGGTGGGAAGGGCCTTTGGGCAAGTTTACCTACCTGAAGAATTCTGGCGGTTCGCAATACGGCGTCAAGGAAGGGGATGTGGTGAAGGCCTCCATGATTGGAAACGTCATCACGGTTTACATCAACGGTGTGCAGATGGTCCAAACCACCGACGATACCTTTAAGACCGGCAACCCAGGCATGGGTTTCTTTATCGATAGAGCCACGGGCGTGAACAGAGATTTTGGATTTACCCGCTTCATGGCCACTGACAGATGACTGCTATCGCAGGTGGGTTTCGCCCATGAGGAATTTATCGACGCCGCGGGCGGCTTTGCGGCCTTCGGAAATCGCCCAGACCACCAGCGACTGGCCGCGGCGC
>JARLGN010000645.1 GCA_031292775.1 Acidobacteriota bacterium
CCCCACACCCCCGGCCCCTCTCCCCCAAGGGGGCGAGGGGAGAGGTAATTTGAATTTGCTTCCCTCACCCCCTTGAGGCTTGAGGGCACTTCGCGCACAAAACCGATGAGGCTCGTGAGGACTCCGGGCAAGTAATCCGCTTCCGGCATTCAAGCCAACGGAAGCTGTTAGCTGATGGTTGGGGTTCCAGCTTCCTCGTGAACAACAAGTTTGCGGCAGAGGCGAATCAAGCGGCTGTGGGGAATGGCCTGGCTGGGGTTCAGCATCACCAACTCGCCCTGGCGGAAGCTGCTGTAATACCACCGCGCCAGCAGGCTAAGGTGTTCCCATGGGGGCAGCGGAGGCGGAGATGGCCGACTGGCTCCCCCGCCAAGTGATTCCATCAAATCGTGGAGTTGGCGATCGAGGGGAATGGGGTTCGACACATTTTCGTCCAGCGAAAGGGTGGCGGGGCCGTGAATTTCGCCAGCCTTGACCCGGAAGAAAACCACGGTTTTCGCCTCAGCCCCCGGCAGAAGCATCACGGCATGAAGGTCGCGGAGATTCCTGACCAAGTCCGACCTCTGCCGCAGCAGGTCGTTTAGTTTTTCGATTCGATGGTGGGTCTTGGAAGCCTGTTCGAATTCCAGCGACTCGGACGCCTGGGCGCGCTCTGCATCCAAACTGTTCAGCAGAGATTTTCCCTGCGAGTCCAGGAACTCCACCACCCGCTGCACTTCCCCCTGGTACTCGGAATCCGTACATCCGGCAAAGCAGGGCGCCAGGCACATGTGAAGCTGCGAGTAGATGCATCCGGGATGAGAAGGGTCGGGATTCAGTTCCTCCACGCAGCGCCGGATTTTGAAGAAGTCGAGAAACTCGCCGGCAAAGCGATCCGCCACGGCGCCTGACGAAAAGGGACCATAGTAGAGGGAACCGTCGTTCATCATGCGCCGCGTTGAATAGCAGCGCGGGTAGCGGTTCTTCATTTTCAATTTCAACAGGGCCGGCGGCTTCAGGCGCATGCGGTCCCGGTACTGGCCTGAAAAATGATGCCGGTTCAACTGGTAGAGAAGCCATGTCCCTTCAAATGCGGAACCCACGGGTTCATATTCAATACGCGCCGTCAGCTCGCGCAGATTCAGCATTTTGGAACTTTGCCGCCGGGGTGATAGCAGCCGCATCAGGCGCCGGCGCAAATTGCTGGTGCGTCCAAGATAAGGCGGGGAGGGAACGCCTTCGCGAGGCGCCGGGAACAAGGCGAAAACCGCGGCGCAGGAAGGCACACTTTCCAAAAGAGCGTCGGCGTTGTCGCCAACTTCAAACGGATTGGCAAAACGAAGCTGCATATGCGGGCCGAATGGAATTCTATCGGTGGAAGAAAGCGCTGGTCAAGGAGTGACCAACTGGGGGGTGAGCGGCCTGAAAATATCAGTAGGCCCCAGAGTTTCTGACCCCCTCACCCCCACAACAAGCAGAACGTGGGGCCCCCTTCTCGCCCCGGCTGGTGAAAACGCCGGTTGCGAGCCACCCTCTCCCCCAAGGGGGCGAGGGACGTAAATTCAAATTCACATCCACACGGAACAGGCTGGTTCGTGCGCTGGCGCCTGCGGGAGCTTAGGCTTGTCAGCGCCACGGGCGGGCGGGACGCGGACATCACTCGCCGCATCAACCGCGATTTGGATGGCCTTGGCAGCCTGCCCGCGCTACGTCCAGAGATTTGGTGGTTATTTATTGAGGCGGGGAAAGAAGGCAATAAGCTTGTCGTAAGTGGCGTAAAGGTCTTCCGGCTGGACGCGCGTTTCACCCACGACGGTCATGAAATTGGAATCCCCGGTCCACCGCGGCAGCACGTGAAGGTGCAAGTGGTCGGCCACTCCGGCCCCGGCGCATTTGCCCAGGTTCATCCCCAGATTATATCCCTCAGGGTTATAGCAAGCCTTCAATGCGGACTGTGCCCGCTGGGCGAGGCTCATCATCTCCGTGAGGACTTCCGGGGCAATTTGATCGAGATTGGCCACATGGGCGTAGGGTGTCACAAGGATGTGGCCGGTGGTGTAGGGATAGAGATTGAGCAGGATGAAGTTGGACTGCCCGCGATAAAGCACCAGGTGTTTGCGGTCTTCAGCCGGGCCGGCGGTCAACTTCAAGCAGAACGGGCAACCCTCACCCTTGCCTGCCTGGCTGACGTATCGATATCTCCAGGGACTCCACAAGTAATCCATATTTTCCAATGGCCCGCGAGGAGAAGGCGCAAACTCCTAGGGAGTTGCCGGGTTCGGGACCACGGGCGGGGCGGGAGGCTGAGCCGCAGAACTCTCCGGGGGAACGACGGTGTTCACCAAGTCTTTCAATTCCTTGCTGGGCTTAAAATAGGGAATCTTCTTCGCCGGTACATCCACCCGCGCGCCGGTCTTGGGATTTCGCCCAATGCGGGGGTTGCGTTGCCGCGTACGGAAGCTGCCAAAGCCGCGGATTTCAATCTTGTCCCCGGCCTTGAGTGACTTCACGATGCTGTCAAAAATTGTTTCGACAATGATCTCGGAGTCCTTGCGGCTCATTTCCACCACACGCGAAACGTCCTCGATCAATTCTGCTTTCGTCATAAGTGATCTCCTGCTGCAAGGTTTGCTGATAGTTTAGCTGCTACTCCTGTTATTATGCAACCCTTACCGCGTACTCCCACTGCCCCGCGCGAGCTAGCCGCAAACTTGGCCCTGTCTGGGAATAACCTTCTATTTCGTCCCCATACCCATCAACAAGCCTACGTTGACTCGTAAGGGGTGATGCCGGCGGAAGACAGCGCCTGTGCCATGGTCGATAAACCTTGCGGTTCTTTTGGCTTGGCAATCTCCGGCTCAGGCGGTGGAGGGGGAGGCTCGGGTGCCTTCATGCTCAGGGCAATCTTCCGGTCCCCGGCACTCAAGCGAATGACTCTAAACTCGTGTTCGCTTCCCACTTCCACTTTGGCATTCCCGCTGCCGCCGTGCTCGTGTTCCATTTCCGAAACGTGGCACAAGCCTTCAATTCCGTCCTGCAATTCAACGAAAGCTCCAAAAGAAACTTGCCTGGTTACCTTGCCGTGAACCATATCACCAACGTGAATTTTGGAGAAGAAAGTCTGCCAGGGGTCTTCTTCCAGTTGTTTCAGCCCCAAAGCCAGCCGCCGATTTGTGGGGTCCAGGGCCAGCACTTGAGCCTCAACCGTTTGCCCCTTTTTCAATACCTCTGACGGGTGCTTGATGTTGCGATTCCAGGATAAGTTGGCCAGGTGAATGAGTCCGTCCACTCCGTCTTCGATTTCCACAAAGGCGCCGAAATCCGTCAGGTTCCGCACCCGCCCCTGAACGACTGCCCCCACGGCATACTTCTCGGCGACCGTGCTCCAAGGATCCGGTAAACTCGCCTTCAGGCTAAGGGAGATCCGCCGTTTGGGCATATTAACTTCCAGCACGCCCACATCAACAGAGTCGCCAATCTTAAGAATTTTGGAGGGATGTCGCAGGCGTTTGCTCCAGCTCATTTCCGAGATGTGGATCAACCCCTCGACTCCGGGTTCAAGCTCCACAAAAGCCCCGTAATCGGTCAGGCTTACGACGCGGCCGGTGACGCGGTCATCCACATGATAGGTGTTGGGAACCATCTCCCAGGGATCCGGCGTGAGCTGCTTGAGGCCGAGCGAAACCCGACCCTTTTCCAGATCGTGCTTGAGGACTTTGACGCGGATTTCCTGGCCAACCTGGACGACTTCCGCAGGATTGCTGACCCGCCCCCACGATAAGTCCGTGATGTGAAGAAGCCCGTCCATACCGCCCAGGTCGACGAATACGCCATAATCAGCGAGGTTTTTGACTTTCCCCACCAACTCGGCGCCTTCCACCAGACGCTCCGCCAATTCGCCTTTACGACGGTTGAGTTCTTCTTCCAGAACCAGCTTGCGGCTAACCACCACGTTGTTCCGCTTGCGGTTAATCTTGATGATCTTGCAGGTGATCTCCTGCCCTTTTAGCGAATCAATATTGCTATGCGTGCGGGCGTCAGCGTGTGATGCGGGAAGGAAGGCCGGCACTCCCACATCAACGGTCAAGCCACCCTTGATGCGGTCGAGCACCTTGCCCGTGATGGAGGTTTGTTCCCGGAAGGCTTTCTCAATATCTTCCCAGACTTTGCGGCGCGCCGCCTTTTGATGGGAGATCTCGACTCGCCCCGTCTCTTCGTTGTATTGCTCAATCCAAATATCTACCGTATCGCCCGGGGCAACACTGACCTGGCCGTCCGCGTTTAAGAATTCTGAGAATGGAGCACTGACTTCCGTTTTAAGCCCGAGGTCAATGATGACCTCTCCATCCGATACCTTAAGGACCTTACCCTGCACAACATCCCCAGGCACCAAGGCGGGGGCGGCAAGCGTCTCCATGCCCTCCAGCAGGTTTGACATCTCACTGCTTTCGGTGGCGCCAGGTGTTACCGTACTTACTTCCACGGGTTGTTCAAGGTCAGTTCCGACCTCCTGTGAGCTGCGAATTTCCTCCAACGACATTTGCCTTGCCTCCCTTACCCATAACCCGACGCAGACTAACAGGAAAGGCCCATTCTACTCCGGCATTCAAACCGAAGTCAATCGCAGCTCAACAATTGCGTTCCAGTGTCTGGACGATTTCCCTTGATCTTTCAGAACTCAATTCGCGCTTGAAGAGCCATCATGCGAGGCGCATTGTCGCCACCCAGGCCAACCCCCAGCAGGCCGGTGGGGGGAGAGGTGCTGTAGGTAAACGCCCCGAACCCCGTTTGGGTGCCTGGCTTTCCCGGAATGCCGGCCAAGACGGTGCTGGGGAGTCCAAAATTCGGGTGGTTGAACACATTAAAGAATTGCCCTTCCAGTCGCAGCTTTACGCGTTCCGTTAGAGGAAACGACTTGGTAAGGTAGAAGTCGCTCCAAAAGAAATCCGGTCCGCGCAGTGCGTTGCGGCCCATTGTCCCAAACTGGCAATGCGTGGGGCTGTCACCTCCAGCGCATGCGCCGGTGCTGGGATCAACCGCCGAGATAAAGGCATCGGGATTGAGCCACTGAATCGTGCCGGGCTGCGTCACACCCGCCACAGGACTCTTTGCGTACAATGGCACACCCGGAACCACGCTGGCGAATTGCGGCCCGCTTCCCTGCAGGATGCCATTTCCCCCATCAGAGTAAGGAGTGCTCACCACCGAAAAAGGTATTCCGCTATGCCAAAACGCAGTGCCCGAAACTTGCCATCCATTCAACACGTAACCAAGGCGATGGCTTCGCACCTTTACCGGCAGCACGTAAACGTATTGGGCGGTGAGGTTGTGACGGATGTCGTAATCGCAGGGGCCGTTGTCCCGAGCCAGATCACCCGGCAAGGGGGAAAGAATCCCCCCTGCGGAAAACTGAAGGAATCCGCCGTTAGAAACCTGATCGCGGCAGCGGCTGAGGGTGTAGTTCACTTGCCCCTTGATACCGCGCCCCATGCGCCGCTCCGCTGACAATTGCAGTCCGTGGTAGTTGCTGCCAGCACCGGTCGAAAGCTGCGTCACGGCCCCGAACCTGGAATCGGAGGGCTGCATGTAAGGAAACGGAGCAAAGCAGCCTGCACATACTGTTTGGTAACCATTTACCTGGGTGAGGTACGGCTGGTTCAAGGCGCGAGTGCCGACGTATTGGGCGTGCAGGCTGGACGTACTTCCGAACTGATGCTCGATTCCGAAACTCCACTCCTGGAAATAGGGCGCGCGCAATTCGCCGCCCGGCGCCGCCGTCATTGCCACGGGCGGAAGGCACGCTCCGGGGGTTGCTTGTGGGGACGCACAGGAAAGCTCATTGTTCGCGAATCCTGAGCTGAAAGCATGATTTGCCGCTACGGTTGGGTCGATGGCGCTACCGGGCACTCCCGGCGCGATGCCCAACCCGCCCGTGGTACCGAGCAATCCCCCCTGAAACGTCTGCACGTACGGTGGGTTCATGCCCAAAGTGTCGGCGACGCTTCCCGGCAAAATATCGCTGAAGATCCCGAAACCGGCGCGAAACACGGTGTGGGATGTAACCTGCCACGCGATGGCCGTTCTCGGCTGAAGGATGGCCAAAGGTGTGGAAGCAAAAAGGTTGCCGAGGTGCGTTTGAATCACGGTACTTAGCGGCTGATTGACATCATGCGAAGTCGAACTGAATGATCCGCTCAGGCGTGCAATTTCCTGGTGGGGATTAAGGGGATTGGAATTGAATGTATCACGGATGCCGTACGTCCACGTCAAGCGGGGCGTTAGTTTCCAAGTATCCTGCGCATAGAGATCCAGATTGAGGAAGTTGAATGGCTCGTTTGCCGCCTCAGGGAAAGTCTTGGTTGCCGTAGACGCAACCCCGTAGATGAATTGCGGCAAGTCGGTATAGGTAACCGTCGGAACCGTGCCCTCGCCGAAGTCGTAATCATTCAAGCGAAAAATACGCGTGTTGGTGCCAAAGCGGAATTCATGGGCGCCACGGCTCCAGGCAAGGTTGTCATTAATAAAGATGCGCGTCGCGCGCCGGCCCTGCAACCACGTATTATCGAGGCCGCCAAGGGTCGTGAAGGGCGCGTTGGCCCCTTGACCCTGCAAAACAATCGGGAATGCAGAGAGCGTTTTCTGAAGGTCGGCAGGGGCGAACAAGCTCTCATACCAGGAAAATGCCGGGTTGAAGTAGTTCACAAGATTTTGTGAAAACACATGGGTGTGCCCGGCGGCAAAGGAGTACAACGGCTGCCGCGAGACCGCGTCAAACACCGGATTAATAGGATCCGTGTAGGCGGCCTGCACACCGGTATCCGACTGAAACCGGAACCAGAGCGTATTCCTCTCACTGAGGTTGTAGTCAACGCGCGCCGTCTGCACCTGTTCATGATCATCGCTGGAATGTGAAATACTCTGCCGGTTGGCACAGCCGTTCCCGTTCGCGGGGAGACCTGATGCCGTGCTGCCATCGGAATTAAAGGGACACCCCTGGATCGCAAGGGGAGTTCCGCCGGTGTTTCCGTAGAGCGCAAACATCTTCTGATAAAACGGAACAAGTTGTGGAGCGGCCGGGTATCTTGAGCCGGTTATGGAGTCAACTCCGCCCTGTGGTAACTGTTGCAAAACGTATTGCTGGAACGCCTGTGTGGGGACGGTAGTGGGCGTCACAATGGGCAGGGCGATGCGCACCCATTCACTATCGAAGAAGAAAAACAGCTTGTCGCGCACGATGGGGCCGCCAAGGCTACCCCCAAAATGATTCACTGTCGATCGCGCCTTGTGATTTCCCGGAGTAGCGTTGGTGAAAAAATCCGCCGCATTCAGCGCCGACCCATTCCAGATTTCGTAGAGATTCCCGTGGAATCGATTGGTGCCGGACTTGGTCACGTAGTTGACCTGGGAGGCTCCGTACCGTCCCTGGTCCACAGAATAGGAGAGCGTGTTAACGGTGACTTCGGAAATTGAATTGAGCCCGAGAACCAGATTGGTCGAAAGCCCGCTGTTGAGGTTCGTAAGCGGGTCATTTGTCTCGAGCCCATCAACGATATAGCCGTTGGACAGCGCGGGCAGTCCGTTAAACTCCACATTTCCGTACCCGTTCGTTCCTCCCACAAAATCATTGCCGCTCCCGGCCGTATTGATCAGGGCGCCGGTGGCAAACTGTAGTGGGTAGGTCAAATCCCCGCCGGGATTAGGAAGGTCTTCGAGCGCTGGCGCGTTCAACGTGGCCGAGGTGTTGGCGTTCTCCGGATTGATCAGGGGGGCGACCCCGGTCACTTCAATAGTCTGCTGGGCAGCGGCTATTTTCAGGACGAAGTTGACCGTTTGTTTCTGCCCCAGACCGGCAACCACGTGGTCACTCTGCTGCGGCTCAAAGCCCTCCGCTTCCAGTTTAACGGAGTAAGTGCCCGGACGCAGTTGCGGAAAATTGAAGCGCCCCTCATTGTCCGTCCGCACGCGACGTTCGAGACCGGTCTCGGCGTTCACGATCGTCACCGTGGCGCCCGGGACCCCGGCCTGCGTTGCATCGGTGACTTGTCCAACAATGGCACTGGTGGTTTCACCCTGTGCCCGTACCCGGCAGGGAGAAAAAAAGTAGGCGCTGACGATCAAGAGGCCGAGAACAACGATGCGTGCCATTTCGTTGTTCCAGCTCGTCGGCGGAAGCGCGATCGAGATATTGCATCGTCCAGGCTTTTCGTTGTTATATATCATAGCTACCATATTTTAGTAAACCATAGTTAACTACAAGTACTTGCGCGTAGTCAAGCCCTATTTTGGGTTCCGGTTTAGACCCTCAATCTGGTAGGATGGGGGCAGCATGGAACTTACGATATCAAAAGAAGACTACTTGAAGGCAATTGCCGAGGCGGAGGCCGAAGAGGGCACGGTGATTGCCGCCACCATCGCCCGCTGGCTCCAGGTGAGCGCCCCGGCTGTAGCTCTGGCGTTACGGCGGTTGCGCCGCGACAAGCTGGTCAGGGTCGAGCGCAAAGGCCGGATTGCGTTGACCGCCACGGGGCGCGGGATTGCCGATAAGTTGCGCCTCCGCCACCACCTCGTCGAGCGGATGCTCCATGAAATACTGGGAATGGAGTGGTACAAAGTTCACGATGAAGCGGAGCGGCTGGAGCACGCCATTTCCCAGGATGTGGAGGGAAGACTAACCACCATGCTCGGGGCGAGCGGCCGCTGCCCCCATGGCAGCCAGATCGATAAGAGCGTGCCCGAGTTGCGTAAGATGGGTCTGCAACTACTGTGGGAAGCCGCGCCCGGCGCGCGAGTAAAGATTGACAGCATGCACGAGCGGGATCGGAAACTGCTGGAATACTTCGATGGGCTTGGCATCCGCCCCGGCGTTGACGTAACCGTCATGGATCGAAATTATGATGGCACCATCAGCCTGCTCCTGGATAAAAAGGCCACCATTCTGGGTGAGGCCGCCGCACGGAAAGTCTGGGTGTCGCTGGATCGCTAGCCCCAATACTGTTCACTTAATTGGTTTCAGGGCAAGAAGTGGAAAATGGTGCCCCCCTTACCCGTCTCCGTCGGCTGACGGACTGACGAAAACGCCGGTTGCGAGTCCCCCTCCCCTCCAAGGGGCGAGGGCGCTAGAATAGCGGTCGGCAAGCCTCTAGAGCCCGTGAAACGGGCGTCGTCATTTCACTGCTGTCCAAAATAGCAGACGCAGCCAATGGACCACGCGGGCCCGCGCTCAGCCATCATGAACTCGACATCGAAACTAAGGGTACATTTCCCCTCGCCCCCTTGGGGGAGAGGGGGGACCGCAAGGCGGGGGGTGAGGGGGTCTTTACCAAAATGGAATTCGTTCGACGGAGCAGCAATAGCAAGGGCAAAAGGCAAAAGTGAAATGGCATCAGAGTCGACAGGATTTCAGTAGGCCCAAGAGTTTTTGACCCCCTCACCCGTCCTGCCCCGGCTGATGAAAACGCCGGTTGCAGTCCACCCTCTCCCCCAAAGGGGCGAGGGATGTAAATTCAAATCACCTCTCCCGGCCCTCTCCCCCAAGGGGGCGAGGGAAAATGAATCGTTGGTTTGGCGTCGCATTCGTGACCGCGCACAAACAGAACCGCGTTCGCCACGCGGTGCGTTTGCTGGATTGGACAGCCGGGATTCAATCCGGACCTGCCCCATTAGCGGGCACCGGTCTTCTGTTGCAGCGGCAGGTGGCCGCCGAGGGCAGCCGGAAGGCGGACATCGGCCTATACCGGGTATGTCTTTTGGAAGATGAAATCCACAAGGGGCTGCGGATCATCAAGGCCGTGGGGATGGTGGCCAACATTGGGTTTGTGAAACACCTTGATTTCGCCGCCCAGTTCCTTGTAGCGCTGTTCAATGATCGCGGTGTTTTCCTTTACCGGCACGACATCGTCAATATCGCCGACAACGTGGACCAGCGGGATTTTTGCGGTAGCGAGGGGCGCGAGGTTGTCCACGGGATTCCCTTTCCAGGCAAGGGCCTCTGCTTCGTCCTTGAACTCATAACACTTGATCAGGGCTTGCCACTCCGCTGGACTGCCCTTGCCCACGCCCTTACCGCCGGGCCAGCTTTTGATATCACACACAGGAGCGTCACCGTAAATGCAGACCACCTTGCCCGGGTTTTGCACGGCCCAATTGTAAGCATATAAACCGCCGCGGCTGATACCGATGAGGGTCCCTTTTTTCGCCAAGCCCTTTTCGGTGATTTCCCGGTAAAAAGCATCGAAATGTTTTAGCGCCCGGGGAGAACCGAAGGTGTTGCCAACCTGGATATGGACGTGGAAGAAGCCCTTTTCCAGCAACCTCGGTACGCCGGTGCGCGCGGTGAAGGCATCGGGAAATTCCATGCACCACGTCCAGGGATTGCCGGGGGCGGCATGATTCGGCTCCACCACCCACGCACTGCAACCTTCCACCTTGAAGATGTGCCGGGTGAATCCGTTCCAGGTATCAATCTTTTCTTCGGGCCAGGAAAACTTCGCATCTGCCGCCACCGCGGGCATTCGCCCGATAGGGGTAGTCGCACTGATACCGATGAGAGAATTGATGAAATGCCGACGGTTCATAATGGCTAAACTCCTGAAGGATGGCGCGACTTTGCCTCTCCCGAAAACCCCACTCGATCTAAGGTGCCAACGGTATTTTGTGTCGGGGAAAATTGGGATGGAGGTGAAGACTTACCACGAACGTTTGCGCGCGGGACGGCGGGACTCGCGGTAGACGTCGAGTTCCTGATCGGATAAGGTGGTACGCTTGGGAAGGGGATTTTCCGCGGTTTCGAGATCAAGAGCCTTCTGTAATTTCTGATAGCAGAGCGCAGCGGCGTCCTGAAAAGGCAGTTGTTTTTCGGTAAACGCCCGGTTGGAAATGGTGAAGATAAATTCCCGATCTTCCTCTTGCTTGTTGATGACTTTGTACGTGTAGTCCCGGCCGTGAGCTTTCAGTTGAAAGCCAACGTATTGGATTTGCATAATGATCTCCTTTCCGGGGTAAGGATGTCCGCCCGCGCCGTTGCAACCGAGCAAGGCGCGGGCGGTGCGCTAATTGTAGGGTGATTCTTAGAGCTTCTTGACGCTCTCTGCTTGCAGACCTTTGGGACCCTTTGTGACTGCGAACTCCACCGCTTCGCCCTCGTTGAGCGAACGGTATCCTTCGGCTTGAATGGCGGAGTGATGGACGAAGACATCATCTCCGGAAGCGCGCTGGATAAATCCATAGCCCTTCGAATTGTTGAACCACTTCACGACACCTTGTTCTCTATCCATATTGTTTCAGTTGTTCCTTTGATGTTGAATTTAACTTGTTCTCGTCTCGCAACCGCTCCCCTAATACTAGAAAAAGCCGCAAAATCACTGGTTTTGCGGCCTCGGACGAACGTGGTGTTCGGTCACAAAAACTGATCAAGCATCCCAAGTATACTCTTTTGGCAATTGCTTTGCAACGACGAAAAGGCCCATACCCAAAGGTGCCGACTTATGGCACTTCTCCCGCATGGCACCATGATACCACCCTTCCGGGGCTTGGAGGTGCGGGTCGATGGGCGAAGCGAGCTCCCCCCGGAATTAGCTTAGGCCGTAACCTTGCAGGGGCAGGGAATTGGTACGTGCTTTTCCTCACAAGCGAAGACCTTCTCGGCTTACTCCTGAGTCGCCGGCAATGAAGCTGGCTGTGCGGATCGGCACGTCGATTCCCCTGTGAGGCAAATGCCCATGAACGAGACAGAAATTACCGATCGCGACCGTGCCATGGCCCAACGTTGTGTGGAGTGCCCCGTGTGCACGCGGGCCCGTCGAAATCAGCGTGGCGTGGCCTTCTGGTTCGTAAAGCATGTGGAGGGCGGCGTGTGTCCCTTCTGCCAGGCCTACGAAAAGGTTTACGGGCGCAAACCGCACGAGCCGGTGGATTCCCATGACACCACAGCCTGACCCGCACCCTCAGCGAAATTTTACTGGACAAGGCATTTCTACCCGCCTAATGGCTATTGCGAGTGTTTTGGTCCTGATCGCGCTTGTGGAAACGGCCCTGCGACCTTGGTACCTGAATTGGGGCGCGACCGGGCAGGAAGTCCGCCGCGCCTACATTTGCGACACTATGTCGCCTGACGCCACGACTGTCGCCACTCGCGCCATCACCATCCAGGCGCCGCCAGCCCAGGTTTGGCAATGGATTGTTCAGGTTGGCGAGGATCGTGCCGGATTTTACAGTTACACGTGGCTGGAAAACCTATTCCGCGCGGGTATGCACAACGCCGACCGCATCCATCCTGACTGGCAGACCCGTCAAGTGGGTGACACCGTGTGGCTTGCCCGCAAAGATCGCTACCATGGATCCGCCCGGCAAGTGGTTGCCGCCTATGAACCCGGCCACATCATGGTCTTGGTGTCGCCCCAGGATTACGACAAGCTGGTCAAGGAAGGTCCGCCCATCGACGGCGCGTGGACATTCATCGTTGAGCCGGAAGGACAAAATGCCTCCCGCTTGATTATGTGTTCGCGGGAACGGTCACATGGTCTGATAAAGCGAGCCTTTGATTACTTTATTTTCGACCCTGTACATTTTGTCATGGAGCGAGGAATGCTCATTGGCATCGAGCAGCGGGCAATAGCACCTTGTCCACCTTCTAGTTCCCCTTGAGAATTTCCGCAATGCGAGGGAAAAGTCCAGCGGCTTGTTGGGCTTGTGGATCGCCTTTGGTCGCAAATTCATCGCCCCGCTGCAACCCGAAGATCAAGCTGAGAAGTTCAACTTTAATCCTCAAACTCAGGCGATCCTGATCTGTGGACCAATATTCATCAGGAACGCGGACGCCATTGCGCTGCAGGGTCGCTTTGAAGTCCTCCAGCATTTCGGGCGATACCTCAAAACTCTCGTCCACCTTGCCGTGAGTGCTCAAATACGATTCCGCGTAGCTTGTCATGTAGCCGCGCTGGGTGACGAAGGCAAGCCAGGGATCGTCCGTGTGCCCGGCGATGGTGGTATCAGGAGTAATGCCGCCGCCAACGGTAACGGGCCGGCCGTTGTCCGTGAGAAACCTGGTGGGGACCGACGTGGGCGGATCATTTCCCGCCGCGGTTTTCGCCGTCTTATCCTTGGATAAAGTGGATTGTGAGAGCGAGGCAAAAGTCAGTGACGTGCCTGGCAGCGGTCTTTGGATGGACCTGCCGCTGGGCGTGAAGTATTGTCCCGCGGTTAGTGCCAATCCGGTCTGCTCGCTCAGTTCATTCACGGATTGGACGACGCCCTTGCCAAAAGTCGGCACTCCGGCAATGACCGCCCGGTCGTGTTCCTGAAGCGCGGCGGCCAGCACTTCCGCGGCGCTGGCGGATTCACCGTTCACCAGCGTTACGATGGGGAAGTCGTAGCGCCGGGGCATTTGCGGAGCGCGATAAACCTTCTCCGGAACGCCGCGCCCGCGCGTGGTCAGCACCACCGTGCCCTCTTTGAGAAACAGGCTTGCCACGGCAGCGGCGGAATCCACCATGCCGCCGTGATTATCCCGCAGATCGAGCAGCAATCCCTTCAAGTGGGGAGCGTCCATGCCATCGAGTGCGGCGGCGACCTCTTCCGGCGTTTTTCCCTCAAAGCCGGAGATGTGCATGTAGGCGATGCCGGGCGACCAAAGGAAGGACTTGTCAACGGAGGGCAATGCCACCTCCGCCGGCCGCAGGTTGAAATCTTCCGGCACAAGCCGGCCCGGGTGGATGATTCCCAGCGTGACGGGTCGCGAGCGGGCGCTTTTCAGCAGGTCGATCAGCGATTGGAAGTCCAGCCGGTCAATCCGCTCACCGTTGATGGACACAATCTCATCGCCCGGAGCCAGTCCGGCGCGCGACGAAGGCGATCCCTGCGCGGTTGACAGAACGAGCACCTTGCCCACCGAGACATAGAGGATGGAGCCAAATCCCACCGATTCCCCGCGCGCTTGCTGCTTCATCAGTTCGAATTGGTCACGGTCGAGAAACGCGCAAAAGGGATCGAGCGCCGAAAGCATGCCGCGAATGCCCCCATCGAAAATGGCGTGGTCAGTGTCAACGGGGTCCACATAATGTTGTTCAATGGCGCCGTAAATGGCGGTAAATTTCAGAGCTTGAGCAGCAACTTCGTCAGGAGGCGCCGAAGGGGTCTGCGGGTATAGCTCCAGAGGGATGATAAGGAGCAGGGCAGCGAAAAGAGCGGTGCGAAAGATAATGGCCGGGGCTTTCAAAGGCGTCGCGATGTCCTCCACGTTCAGTATAACCTAGATGCAGAATTTCCCCGGAGGGGTGTTTTGATGGGGGATCGGGCCACCGAGGGATTTTGGATTTGCGATTTGTGATTGGTGATTGGTGGTTTTCGCGCTTGTCACTTGTCATTGGTCACTGGTCACTTGTCACTACTCACTCGTCACTGCTTTTCCTCTCGTGCCCGGAGTCTCGGTTCAAAAGTTGACGAACTTTTTCTCGATGTGCTATAAACTTATGGTTTGATTATGCCGATGTGATCTTTGCAGGCATACTCCTCGGTAGCTCAATGGTAGAGCATTCGGCTGTTAACCGAAGGGTTCCAGGTTCGAGTCCTGGCCGAGGAGCCAAATCTCTTCAAGAATCTATACAGACTGACATAAATTGTAGCGTCGATCTCCGATCGACGACGGCGGTCGGAGACCGCCGCTACAGCCGGATGCGCGAACATTTTTGTCGCTCAGTATAGCGCCAAGTCCCGAACCCCCCAATAGTACAAACTGGCACAACCTGCATCTCCATGGGCAATTCCACGGCTTGAGGGTTAGCCCGGAGTCTTCACCACACGCCTGGTAGGGCGGGGATTTACAGTTTGCGAAAGAATTCGTTAGAGTTCTCATCCTGAGACTAGGAGCATGTGGGCCACACTCCTGCGTTCAAAATGCCTTGTGAGCACCGCCCGCAAAGTTGCTTCCGCAGTGATCGCCGAAGGCGTCTTGGAGTGCGGCCGCGAAGCTGCCGCCTTTCCATGAATTTGATCTGAGTTCACGATATGTGGGTGGTCGCTGGTACCATTGCACTGAGATCGCTGTCGCGAGCGTATTCCAAGGCGGTAGCTGCTGCTGCCGCACTCCAAGGTGCCTTCGGCGCACGGGACGGAGTCCATTTTTCCACGTGGGTTCGTTTTCCCGCGGTTTGTGAAGCCCCGCCCTTCCGAGTGCCATGAATAATATCAGCTATTAATGCAACCAGGCGCCAGGATTGCTGGGGTTAGATCTACCGCTTATCGAGGAGAGTCACACATTCAGGACCGGAATTGATGCCGCGCAGATGATTCCGTAACCGTTGGTTCGCAGGTGGCCGCCATAAGGGTAGCACCCGGTGACCAGCAAATCCGCCTTCGTCTGTTTTGCCGCCTGGGCCAGCACCTTGGGCACGTCACCGCTGCCGATGAATACATCCGCCTTGATGCCCATGTCGTGCTGGAGCTTGGCCATTTGCTGCGAAGCGTTGCTGACGAGTTCCTTTTGCCAGTTTTGATCGACGTAGCTGCCGCCGGGCCCCCACAACTCCACCCCGGCAGTGACGTTTGCGATTGTGAGACGCGCACCAAATTCCGCGGCCAATTGCGTGGCCCACGACACCGTTATCTTCTCGCGGGGGCCGAAATCGACCGCGCACAGAATTTTGCGGATCGCAAACTCATGCACGGGCAATTCTTTCAGGTGCGCTCCGGTCCAAACCGGGCACTCCGTCCCGTGTAACACTTTTGCCGTCACCGAGCCCAGAAGAAACTGGTAAAACGTGAAGCTATGTGACGGCATCATGATCAGGTTGGCGTTTTCCTCCTGCGCCGTCTTTACAATAGCCGCGGCCACAGGGCCTCCCAACAACTTGTGTTGAATGACAAGGCCCTCCAGTTCCGGCCCTAGCGACAGGTCATGCTGCACATTCGCCTGTCGAATGATCGCAGCGCGCAAGTCCCATTCGGCCATTTCGCGACTGTCCCGCGGCACACCGGCTTCATGGCTCCGCTCCGTCACGACGTGCAGTATCACGATCTCGGAATTGAAATGGCGCGCCAACGTGGTGGCCTGATGAACCACATCCAGCGTAGCAAGGGGGAAATCAACCGGCAAAAGGATCTTTTTGATATTCAGCATCGCGCCAAAGCCCCTGAGGAAAAATGTCGAGCGCCATCTTCCTTAATCGGAATTAACGATTGGGAATTATGACCCGCGCTCCTCGTTAAGCTGCCCCAGCCCTGGATGCAAGCAATCTACCGGGGATTCGCCTTCGGGCGTCCCGATGTTTGCGAGTATACACCCGGTTGTTTCGAGCCGAGATCCCTCGGTGCGGTTTCCCTTTTCGAGGCGGTCAAAACGATTCTCTCCTGGCCTGTGACTACTTCCGCAACAGTTGGGTTTTTGACCCCCTCACCCCCACAACAAGCAGAACGTGGGGCCCCCTTCCCCCCCGGCTGATGAAAGCGCAGGTTGCAGTCCACCCTCCCCGATCGTTGGGGTCCGATGGGCCCATCGGGGTCCGGAAGTCGGACTCCCCGAAAGGGGCGAAAGAAGTAAATTCAAACTACCTCTCCCCTCGCCCCTTTGGGGGAGAGGGGCCGGGGGTGAGGGGGTTGCATATGGCTTGCCCACCGGCCGGTGGCTGGCCTACCCTCTGTGAGCCCTGAATGCCACGGCAACCTTGTATCAAAGTTCAGACCCTCGTATGATTTGCGCAAGGGGAGGGACGCGACATGCGCTGGTCATGGAAAATCGGACGACTCGTAGGTATCGATGTCTATATGCACGCCACATTCCTGCTGCTCGTGGGGTTCATCATCGTCGCCACCTGGATGGAAAGCCATAACGCGGCGCGGACCCTTTTCGCGGTTTTCTTTGTGCTGGTAATCTTCGGCTGCATCGTGCTGCACGAACTGGGGCACGCGCTCACGGCGCGGCGCTACGGCATCCGCACGCGCGACATTGTTCTGCTCCCCATTGGGGGCGTGGCCCGCCTTGAGCGCATGCCGGAGGAGCCGAACCAGGAACTGCTGGTGGCGCTGGCAGGCCCGGCGGTGAATCTGCTCATCGCCTTGGGGCTCTTCGTCCTGCTTTTCGCCTTGGGCCGCATCCCAACGCTGCGTCAGGCTGCGACGATCAGTTGGACCGGGCGTGATTTCCTGCCGAGCCTCACCGCCGTCAACGTGTGGCTGGTGCTCTTCAACCTGATCCCTGCATTTCCCATGGACGGCGGGCGCGTGCTGCGAGCCCTGCTGGCCAAACGCATGGATTACACGGAGGCCACGCAAAGGGCGGCGCATGTGGGACAAGCCATCGCATTTGTATTCGGCTTCCTCGGTCTGTTTTTCGATCCCTTCCTTCTCTTCATCGCGCTCTTCGTATGGATGGGAGCAAGCGGCGAGGCGGGGATGGTTCAAATGCGAACCTCGCTGGGTGGAATTCCCGTACAGCAAGTGATGTACCGGGATATTCGCACGCTTCAACCTGATGACACGCTGGAAAAGGCTGTGGAGCAGGTCCTGGCCGGCTGGCAACAGGATTTTCCCGTCGTATTTGGCAGCCACGTGCTCGGCGTATTGACGCGGGAAGACCTTATCAAGGCCGTTGCCCAGGGCGGGACGGATAAACACGTGCGGGATGCGATGCGCCGCGATTTCCAGGTCGTCGATTCGCACGACATGCTGGAGCAGGCCGTTAAGGTGCTGCAGCAATGCGGATGCCGCTCTCTTCCCGTGGAACACAACGGTGAGTTAATGGGAATGCTGACGCTTGAAAACGTGGGGGAGTTCATGATGATTCATTCCGCCATGCGGCGCGCCGAACGGGCGGAGCGGACGCCGCGGGCTATCGCCTAGTGCAATTTCCAGGAAATCGCTGGGCATTACGTCCTCTCGTGGGGCCGGCATCGCATTGAAATCATTGGATGAGTGGTGGGGTAAACCCAAGGCAGTCCAAATTAGCAAATGCGCCGCGTGGCGAACGCGGTCCTGCTCACGCACGGTCACGGGTACGACGCCAAACTAACGATTCACTTTCCCTCGCCCCTTTGGGGGAGAGGGGGGACCGCAAGGCGGTGGGTGAGGGGGTCATTCCCAAAATGGAATTCGTTTGACAGAGCAGCAAAAGCAAGGCAAAAGGCAAAAGTGGAAACCCCAAGATTTGGTAATATCTCAGTAATCGCCAGAGTTTTGGACCCCCTCACCCGTCCCGCCCCGGCTGGTGAAAGCGCCGGTTGCGGGCCACCTCTCCCCCAAAGGGGCGAGGGAAGCAATTTCAATTTCACCTTCACACCGAGTAGGTTGGGTAGGACGCACGTACCACCGAAAGGTGCAGCATTTCTGTACACCTCGCGGCGGCGCGGTAGTTCATCACTTGTCGGACCAACCGTAATTTGGACAAGCTTGGGGTAAACCCGCTGCCACCGCACGCCCCAAAAGAGCCCAGTCATTTGTGGATCGAATTAGCTGATCACAATCGACAAGCAACGCCCCTTGATTTTCAATGACTTGTGCGCTTGCAACGTCGGCGGGGCGATTCGGGTTATAGGCTTGTTGGTGCCTATAGCGTTACAATGCTGAGGGATTGGTGGCCCCTCAATGCGATGACCGCCCGCCCTCGCAACTTGGCCCCTAGTGTGCTACAAGTAGGTGGAGTCCGTTATCGACTTGCGGGGAAATTCGCAAGCCTCCTGATTCCCTGACCTGCGCCCGGTGTCTACGTTCGATCATCCCCGCCCGTGAGGTTGCTATGTCATCAAAGGCCGCAACCCGCCGCTCCTTCCTAAAACAGAGCATTGGAAGCGCTGCCTGGGCACTCACCGCCGTTCGGGGCCTTGCGGCCGGCTCGCCATCAACTGTCCCCGAGGCAGGGCGTTCGCGTGTCGTCATCGCGTGCGACCCCAGGGTTCGCCACGCTGGTGCAAGTTTCGACTCCGCTCAGGTCGCGAAACTCCTGGACCGCGCCATCCAGGCTTCTTTCAACGTTGACACACCGCTGGAAGCTTGGAAACGTATTGTGCGGCCAGGCGAAGTGGTGGGGTTGAAGGTGAATTGCTTGGGGGGCCGCGGAAACGCCACGCACCCGGAACTGGTGGAGGCCATCACGGAGAGGCTGCGGCAGGCGGGAATTACCGAGATCGTCATCTGGGAGCGGCAAAACTCCGACCTGGAGCGTGCCCGCTTCAAGATCGTCGAGCACGGTCAAGGCCTGCGCTGTTTTGGCAACGATACACTGGGTTTTGAGGACGACCTTTCGACCTTCGGCCAGGCGGGCAGCCGAATCTGCCGCACGCTCACCAGCGTGTGCGACGCGGTCATCAATCTGCCGGTGCTCAAGGACCACGGCATCGCGGGTGTCACAATGGCGCTCAAGAGCATGTTTGGGGCGATTCACAACCCCAACAAGTATCACTCGAATGGCGGTGACCCCTACGTGGCGGACGTCAACATGCTCGCGCCGATCCGCCAGAAGCTTCGCCTGCACATTTGCGATGGCCTTAACGCGCAATATGAGGGCGGGCCTTCCTTCATGCCTCAGTGGATGTGGCCATTCAATGGACTGCTGGTGGCGCGCGATCCCGTGGCGCTCGATTACGTGGGGTGGAAGATCATTGAGAAGAAACGCGCCGAGGCTGGCATGAAGCCGCTCGGGGAATTGAAGCGACAGCCCACCTACATCGCAACCGCTGCCGACCGCGAGCACCGCTTGGGGACGTGCGATCCGAAGCGCATCGAGCGGGTGGAGATATGATGAACGCTCTCGACCGGCGCGCTTTTTTGAAGGCCGCATCGCTGCCTTGTTTCGCGGCCTGTAGCGGGGCCCTTGCAGGGGCTCGGCCCGCGCCCTTGTTTGCTGCGGAATCCTCCGAGAACGAGGCGCAGTTCATCAAGGAAGCGAAGTTTTACGAAAAACTGCCCTACAAGAAGATCAAGTGCAAGCTCTGCCCGCGCGAGTGCGTGATTGACGATGCGGAACGCGGTTACTGCGGAGTGCGTGAGAATCGCGGCGGCACGTATTACACGCTGGTGCATTCGCGCGTAGTGACGGCGCACATTGATCCCATCGAGAAGAAGCCTTTCTTCCACTTCCTGCCCGGCGCCGTGGCTTTCTCCCTTGCCACCGCGGGTTGCAACGTGAATTGCAAGATGTGCCAGAACTGGGAGATTTCCCAGGTGCGCCCCGAGCAGGTCCGCAGCATGTACCTGCCGCCTGAAAAACTCGCGGGGATCGCGAAGGACAATCACTGCCCGGTTATTGCATACACCTATAGTGAGCCGGTGGTATTCTCGGAATATGTGCTGGACGGCGCGCAGGCGGCGCGGGCGGCGGGCCTTCGCAGCGTGGTGGTGAGTGGGGGGTACATTCAGGCTGACCCGCTTAAGCAACTCAGCGCGAGTATTGACGCCATCAAGATTGACCTGAAGGCATATTCGGAGAAGTTCTATAGGGAAATTGTAAATGGCGAGCTCAAGCACGTGCTGGAAACGCTTGTAACGCTGCGCAAGACCGGCGTGTGGAATGAAATTGTATATCTCGTGGTCCCCACGCTCAATGACACGGATGCGGAGTTCCAGGGCCTGGCGCGCTGGGTTAAATCCGAACTCGGCCCCGACGTGCCCCTGCACTTCTCGCGTTTTCATCCCGAGTACCTGCTCAAAAACCTGCCGCCGACGCCCATCGAGACCCTGGAGCGCGCCAAGGCCATCGCTGACGCGGAGGGGCTCCACTATGTTTACATCGGCAACGTGCCCGGGCACCCGGCGGAAAGCACCTACTGCCCGCATTGCCGGAAAAAAATAGTTGACCGCACCGGCTACTCAATCGCCGGCGTGTATATCCACCACGGCAAGTGCCAGTTCTGCCACACGGCGATTCCAGGGGTTTGGACGTAGAGGAGCGGGAGACGGTAGCCAGTAGACGGTAAACAGGGGTGGCAGAGTCTGGGCCGCCAGTGAGCCGGGCGAAGGCAAAAGGCAAAGCGCAAAAGTCAAAAGGCAAAACCGATGTTGCTAATACTTTTGCCCTTTGCGTTTTGACTTTTGACTTTCTTCTCTGACTGTCTCATAACGGTGATGCCATGAAGAATCTCAGGTACTTCATCCCTATTGCACTTTTCGCGATGCTCGTCGCGATCCCGCACGGCGCTTGTCGAAGCGACACGCCGAAAGTTCGCCCTGCCGGCGTGGCAGGAAGCTTTTACCCTGGCGACCCCACCGTGCTCACCCAGACGATTGACAATCTCCTGGCGCACAGCACCGTGCCGCAGGTCCAAGGGCCGCTGGTGGCGCTGATTTGCCCGCACGCCGGCTACGAATTCACCGGCCCGGTGGCGGCAGCGTGCTTCGCCCAGCTCAAGGGACGGAAATACACGCGCGTGGTGGTAATCGCGCCTTCGCACTACGTCAATTTTCCCTTTTCCTCCATCTACGATGGCGACGCTTACGCAACCCCGCTGGGCAATGTTCCGGTGGACAAGGACTTTCGCGCCAGGCTGGCGAAATTGAATTCCAGCATCAAGATCTCCGATCGCGGTCACGTGCAGGAAGGTGAGCGGGCCGAGCACTCGCTGGAAGTGCAACTGCCCTGGCTCCAGCGCACGTTGGGCGAGTTCAAGCTGGTGCCCATCATCATGGGCGACCAGGATTACGGCTTGGAGCGGGCGCTTGGGCGGGCGCTGGCCAAGGCGCTGTTGGCGGAGACGGCCGAGGCGCGCACCCAGACGCTCATCCTGGTGAGTTCCGACCTCTCGCACTACCACC
>JARLGN010000096.1 GCA_031292775.1 Acidobacteriota bacterium
AGAATAAATCTTGTCGCGAAACTCGCCGTGCTCAACGCAGGTCTTTTCCATGTAGACCGCGCCGTCTTCTTCAAACAGCCGGGCATCGATCACCTTAAGACATTCCGGGCAGATCGATTGCGTCGTTTTCGGCAATCCCTTCTGCAAGGGTTCGATCGGTGAACCGGTAAAAGTGGTTTTAGGCTGAATGATTTCAAATTCGTTCTTGCGGCGGGATTTGGCGGGTGGAGCTATCGTTAGAGTTGCCACATTTCCTCCTAAGGAAGGCAAATAAATTCAGGGTGGTTCAGGCTGCGGTTTACTTGACAAGAGATGATACGCGCCTATTAAAGATTGAATTTAACCATCCTGATGATTAGGGATGAAATGACAAACCTTTAGATGGGGTAATAAAGGCAGCGAAAGGTTGATATTCGGGGTTGAGCCGCAGCAGACAAATTGTTCATTCTAAATGGCTTACTGACAATTTGTCCGATACGCACCTGCACCCCTAAAACGTACCCAATCGAACCTTATCAGGGCAGCAATCGCTTCTTTTACTTTCGGAAGAGATTTTCGAAAGCTTGGCGAGCATCCAGCGGCCTGGAGCTTGAAGTCTCCCGTTCGATAGTGGTTCGCGGCGAGTAAAAGTTGCATTGGTTGCGGGCATCCTTTTTGGGGATGCGGGCACTGACGGGTTGTGTGCACTCAAAGTGGTTCGAGACGTCAAAGAACGAGCATTGCTTGCAGCTATGCAATTCCGCATTGCAGCGTGGGCACTTCGCGGTGAAGTCAATTCCTGCCGGCAGTATGCCTGCGCACGATGCGCAGCGCACTACTTCGCGTTTGCCGGGCATGTTCGGCGTCTTGGGCCCGTAGGTTTCCGGTTTCTTCGCGGGTGGACGTTCGGAGCGTTCGCGGCCGCCTCCTGAGTCCTGATACCCCCGTTGTTTATACTTCCTCTCCATCCTCACTCCTTTTAATTGGACTGTTTGATGATTCAGCGGCTGGATTGCTGATACCCCCATCATACGCTGCTCCAGCGCTTCACGCCACCAGTAAAATAGATAATATCGATGGCAGCAGCAAGGGCTGTGGACGGGCTTTTGGCCCGCGCCGATGCCGCTTGACAGCCGGGTGAACTCCTATATGCTTTCATGGCTCTTTGACCCAGGAGGGTATTGTGCCCGCATCGGAAGCCACGCCGCCCACTCTGACTGCGCCGGAATCGGCCGCTGCCGCAGTTTCCAACGCGCGCCGTTGGACCATTGTCGCTTTGCTGTTTGCCAGCTCTGTCATCAATTATGTGCATCGCGCCGCAGTCTCCGTGGCGTTGCCGATGATTTCCCTGGAGTTGAAGATTAGTCCGTTGCAAAAGGGATTGCTGCTGTGGTCGTTCTTTGTTTCCTACGCCTTGATGCAGATTCCCGTGGGCCGGCTGGTTGACCGCTTCAACTTGCGCTGGCTGGTGGCGGGAATGTTTTCCCTCTGGTGCCTCAGTTGCGGACTGATGGGTCTTGCGGGCAGCCTGGCCACACTTGTCGCTCTGAGGATTATGCTGGGCGTTGGCGAATCCATCTATCTTCCCGGCGGAAACAAAATTGTGAGTTCGCTGTTCCCCCCCGCGGACCGCGGCTTGCCTTCGGGCCTTTTCGATTGCGGCACTCGCATTGGACTCGCTGTCGGTACACCGCTGGTTGCCTGGCTGATTCTCGGATTCGGTTGGCGCTGGATGACGGTAATCATCGGCTTTGCCGCATTGCTCTGGGTGTTTCCCTGGGTGATTATCTTTCCCTCAAAGATCAATGCTCCGCCACCCGCTGTGCCGCCGAAAGTTTCTCCTCTTACCGTTCCGGTCAGGCAAGGCTTTACCTTTAATCGCAATTTGTTCGGACTCTGCCTGGGATATTTTTGCTACGGATACTTCTGGTATCTGCTGGTCACATGGTTGCCCGACTATCTGATGCAGGTGCGCCATCTGCCGGTGCTGAGAGCCGGTTTCTACGCGGCCCTGCCCTTCCTCATTTTTGCCGTAAGTGAGCCCTTTGGCGGCTGGATTGTAGATCGCCTGATCCATCGCGGCTGGAACGAGACCCTAACGCACAAAGGCTTGATCACCGTGTCGTTCGCCACAGGCCTGCTGCTGATTCCGGCGACGTGGGTTGATCACGCATCAACGGCCCTGTTCTTTCTCTGCGGAGCCTCACTGGTGGGCTTATCGGCGGGTACCCTCCTTGTGATCTTGCAACAATGCGCGCCGCCCAATAAAATTGGCTCGTGGACGGGCATCCAGAATTTTGCTGGAAACCTGGGAGGGATCTCCGCGCTGGTCACGGGTTTTCTGATCGGCCGGACCGGGTCATACTTGCCGGGTTTCGTGCTGGGCCCGGTCATCCTGGTGGCTGGGCTTCTGGCTTATTGGTTTATCGTGGGTGAATTGCGACCCCCACCAGCAACTGCGGAGTGAGCGCCAACGTACGGCGGGCGGTGTAGAACTGCAAGAGCAAGTCAAAAGGCAAAGTGCAAAAGGCAAAAGTGAAAAGCAGCGCCCCTGGCCCCACCCCCATCGCCTAAAATTGAAGTTCACTTCCCTCGCCCCCTTGGGGGAGAGGGTGGACCGCAACCGGCGTTTTCATCAGCCGGGGCGGGACGGGTGAGGGGGTCAAAACTGTAGCGAGTTAAACGGACTTGACCCTGGGGTGTTCAAAGCGGAGAAAAGATTCCTGAACGAATCATGAGTTTTCTCATGACAGAGAGCAAGCAGCAGAGCCACGCCAATCATCCGCCACGACAGAGGAGAACACATGGAATGGAAGAATGACGCCGAGTTGTTTGAACTGCTAAGGAAACAGCTTTACACCGCCATCGTCGGCGACATCCTTGATGTCTACGGCAAGCGGAAGCAGTTTCTCCCCGCCCAGTGCCGGCCGCTCCGTCCTGACATGGTGGTGGCGGGCCGCGCCATGACGGTTCTGGAAGTCGATGTGACCCAGGAACCGGAGCAGCCATTCGGCCTGATGTTCGAAGCCCTTGACACGCTTCAGCCCAATGAAGTTTACCTGGCGGCAGGAGGATTGCCCATTTACGCCCAGTGGGGCGAGTTGATGTCCACCGCGGCGCGCGCTCGCGGTGCCACTGGAGCGGTGCTGGCCGGCATGAGCCGCGATACGCGGGGAATTCTGGCCATGGATTTTCCCGTGTTCAGCTACGGCTGTTACGCGCAGGACCAGCGCGGCCGCGGGCAGGTGGTTGCGCATCACGTGCCGTTGGAAATCGAAGGCGTACATGTGCGGCCCGGTGACATCGTTTTTGGCGACATCGATGGCGTGCTGGTAGTACCGAGGGAAATGGAAGCAGATGTCATCAGCGCCGCCCTGGAAAAATCGCGCAAGGAAAAGACCGCGATAAAAGACTTGGCCGCCGGCCGCCTGGCTGTTGACGTCTTCAAGTCGTACGGAATCTTTTAAAGGCAGTGACGAGTGACAAGTGACTAGTGACGAGCTGACTCCGAAATTCGGAATCCGGAGATAGGAATTCGGGATTCAGCGTCCTGCCGCCGGCTGGAATCTTTTGAAAAACAGTGAAAAGACAATGGCGAGTGACAAGCAAGCTTCGGAATCCGTAATTGGGAATTCGGAATTCCGCAACCTGTCGCTGGCTGGGGTTCGCGGTCTTTCTTTCCCCACCGTGGGCAATTGGTTGCGCCCCTGCCGCACCGCCATCAAGATACTCAGTTAGCTCTTCCCGCGAAACGCGTAGGAATAGAGTTCACCGTTTTTGAGGTGAAATTTCAGTCGGATCGGTTTGCCTGCAACCTTCGACACGGCCGGATCTTCGTGCCACGTGACCGTGTGCCGTATATCGTCGCCGGCGAAAACGTCAGACGGTCCAAAGCCCTCAATCGCGCGTCCAGCGGCGTCCTGGACTTCCACTTTCACGCTGCCGCCTGGCCTGACGCTCGCGTTGATTTCGAGCCGCTCCCCCGAGAATATGATAGGAACCGTGGTCAATGAGCCGCCCTCCGCCGGGCCGTCCACCGAAACGAACCGGTCGAGCTTCCATTTGGCCAGTCCGATGCTAGCCGTGTACTTCGTGCCCCTTCCGGTACCGTCCGCCCGATACAGGCAGGGAGTGCCGTGCGTATAATTCGAACCTGTGTAATACAACCAAATCTCGTCACCCACACGGAGAGCCCGTGACGGTGTTGTGAAAAGTCCGCTGTCCCATTCGCCGGACTTTCCTCGCGAGAGGCAAGGCGTGCGGAAGGGCCGCTCCCATTGCGTCAAATCCCTGGAAACAGCCAACTGAAGCTCAAATGGTCCCTCCTGGTTCCGGGAATCATAGCGAGCGCGGTTATTGATGGTGAAAACCCAGGGAAATGTCAGCACACAACTCTCGTGCGGATAAACTCCAATGCCGTATAACTCCGTGCGAATGAGGTGAGGATCATCCGGGACATCCAGAAGCGGCCGGGCCTCCTCGATCCGGGCCAGGGAACCGGCGTCGTCCCGCCAGTCGGGCGCCAGGACCATTTGGGGCGCCGTCCAATGCTTAAAGTCGGTGCTGGTGGTCAGGTAAAAGACGCGCCGGTTGTACCCCCGCCAATCCGTCATGATCTTTGCGAACGCAACATACACATGCCGTTGCTCATCGTAATACCCGGTAATGACGTCACGTCCAGGGCAGATCGGCTTTCCGCTGAGTTGGGTCCAATGCAATCCATCCGGCGAGATCATCGTTTGGTATGACGCCTCGTGCTCAATCCAGCAGATCATTTTGTAGCGACGCTCGGGATCGGGATCGTGGAGATCCTTCATCACGCTGGCCAACTGGCACCGCGCCACGGCATTGGTCTTGCGGCCGGATTTCGGGCAGGGCAGGGTACCGTCCAGCGGCTTATCCCACTTGATTCCGTCGTGACTTGTGGCATACAGGGTCATGGAGTTAGGAAACCATGCCGGGTCATCCGCGCCCAGATACCACATTTTGAACAGCCGCTCCTCGTCGTCATACAGGACGTTGCCGAACATCTCCAGTCGCCACCCTTCCCAGGGACGGTCGGCTATCAGCAATGGGTTATGGGGATACTTCTCCGCCGGATGAAGCGTGAACGAAACGCGGTCGGCATCGAGGACTGCCAAGCGGTCAATAAAAAGCTGGGCGCGGCCTCCCACGTCAAATGGACTTGAAGGTCCCGATGGGATTGGAAGAGATTCAGTTGGTGGTGCTGGCTCCTCCGCCGCCAACAGGGTTCCGGGCATGGGCAGAGCTAGGGCGCCAGTTCCAATGGTGCGTATAAATTCTCGACGCTTCATTCTGTAATCCTCAGGGCCGGAACCACAGGCTTTTCAAATCCTGGTCGGGTCGAACAACATCGGGAAAAACTGGCCTTCCATTTTCCGCCCTTTCGGTATGGGCGGCACTCCAACGAGCAGTTCTTCGTCTGTCGCCGACTGGGTGCCGTCCCTAAAGAAATTGATGAGGGTGGCCCGCCGGGGACGATCCGACCGATTGGCGTAGGATCCATGCACCATCAAGGGATGGTGAAAGCTGCACTGTCCGCGTTTCAACTCGATGGGAATGGGGTTGAATGCCTCCCGCTGTTCAGGCGTGAGGACGGTCGTGATCTCATCCATATCACCGGTCAGGCCCGTAACCGGAAGCAAGCTCCATTTGTGGCTGCCGGGAAAATAGTAGAGGCAGCCGTTCTCCGTAGTGCTGTCATCGAGTGCGATCCAACACGTAAGGTGACCCATGGGCACGGTACGCGTCCAGTAGGAATAGTCCTGGTGCCAGGCGACGACGCCTCCATGGTGGGCGGGTTTGCAGAAAAGTTGGTCGTGCCAGAATCGAACCGCTCCTCCCATAAGTTGCGATGCCGCCATGGTTGCTGCCGGACTCCAAAGCACATCGTGGAAGCCTGGCTCTATTCTCCAGGCTCCCAGCGCATGGAACAAAGTGGTCTCAGGATTCTGCGATTCATTGGAGTGATACTCATAGAATAAGTGATGGCCAGGATGCGACTCCTTCATCAGGCCGGCAAGCTCTGAGTGCAACGTCTCAATTTGATGGTCATCGAGCACCTGGATCCCCGCCAGATATCCCTGCTCGTTGAATTGCGCGATCTGCGCATCCGTAAGGGCGAACTTTTGCCACTCTTCTCTACTCGCGGGCAATGCCAGGAACTGTCCGATCGGTGCATGCATGGTCGAAAGATCTTGAGGCACTGTCGTCCTCCTCTAAATGTTGGCTTGTCTAACTGATTATGCCCGGCCACACTTGGCTGCGTCTTCCATCGTAATGATAATACCTGAAACTGTGTCCGCCGGCAGAAGTTCACCCTATCCCCCCAGTGGGATTATGCGTCAAAATAATGTCAAGAATCCCCGCAAAGCCCGTGTCACGGGCTTTGATTAGGGGCGCTGGACCACGGAGCGTATTCAGCCACGGAGTGGCGTGGTCATTTAGCCCATGGCGAGCCAGCCGTGGGAACGGATGCCGGAACCAAAATATTTTAAGCCGCGTAGGCGAAAGAAATCGTGATTAGAATTAGTGGGGGAGTCGTCCCCTTCGGTTGACGCCATAGTGTAGGAATGTAAGATCACCGTAACGATGGCTTCTTTCGCCCCTGTGGGGCTGGGGGAATTATGGGGCGACCTCTACACCCATAGCTCACGCTATGGGCTACGACCTTTCGCCCGCTACGCGGGCTATTCCGGAACTCTCAAGGTTATTTTAACGCCTATCCCAAGTGGGCGAGGGGGCCCTTTCCCGGCGGCGGAGGCCAAGCCCCTTTGAGGGGCCTGCCACCGTAAAGCCTGTAGCTTTTGCGGGAGGATAATTGCTTTAGGCTGCCGTGGTTTATTGACGGTGCTACATCACCATGTAGGATGTGATTTCCTCTCGAA
>JARLGN010000646.1 GCA_031292775.1 Acidobacteriota bacterium
AAGGCGGTAGCTGCTGCTCCCGCACTCCAAGGTGCCTTTGGCACAGTTATTTTCGTGACAGCAAGCGGCGAATCCGCAAGCCATCGCTCAGTGCCCGGACCGTAATTTTGACAAGCTTGGGTTCGGGTACCCCTTGGGAAAGTATTGTTATCTACCGGCATTCTCGATAAGATGAGTGGTGGAGAGGGGACTCCAAGCCGCGATTCTTACGGCGGCACAAGCTCGCGTCGGGCACCATCCAAGCGCACGTGGAGGCAGAATGCGTAACTATCTGATCGTGATGGCCGCTACGATCTGTCTGGGGTTTACTTTAGCAGGCACGGTCCGAGCCCAGAATGTTGATTGGCGCGCGCAACAGCAGTTACTCAAGGTACAGCAGAAGCGCGAGCGCGACGCATTGAAGATTCAGCAGCGGAATATTAAGCAATCCTGGAAGAATGCACGGGTTTCCAGCGCCATGCGCGATGAGTCAAATCACCAGATGCAGCGCGCCAGTCGCGACCTTAAACAGAGGCAGAAGGACGCCAGGCAAGACTTAAAAGATCGCCAGAAGGCGCTCCAGGAAAACCGGCGAAATTATGGCCAGTGAAGGCCGCACGGCTTGACGGGGTTGGGTCTCGGCCCAGGGAGGTCGCCATGAAGTGGTTGGCTCGGTATTTGGCGATTTGTCTACTTGCCGGCATTGCTTTAGTCGCCCAGGGTGGGCAGACTGCCGATCAGTCACAGGCGCCAAACCACAGCCCGGCGCAAGGCCCGGCGCCCGGAGATCTTCCGGCGAGCAAGCATGGGCCCACGCTAGGCCCCCAAGCGGGGCCGTCCATGGGAACCGGCCCGGATACATCCACCACGATTGATGTCCGTAGACTGATGCGGATTCACACCATTTACATCGAGAACATTGATAATGCGCTGAGCGACAAACTGGTGGATTCGCTGGGCAAGTGGGGGCGGTTCCGTCTGGTCACCAAGGCGAAAGATGCCGACGCGACATTACGGGGGTCATGTTTGGAATCGCGCCGCCTGAAGCACGTGCACTCCGAAATTTTCATTTCCGACCGCGGGGGCAAGTCGATTTGGCAGGACTCAATTTACCGGCCCTTCAATCCCCCGACTCTCGATCAAGCCGTCGTGGATACTGCCAACGTCGTGGCGGCACATTTACAGCGGACCATGCTGGAGAGTGACCGGCATTAACAGTGAGACGGCGGGGTGCAATCTACCTCGTAAACTTTGGAAGGCGGCTGCAAAACGGCCTGCCCAGGGCTTCTTAAATCCCACCATGTCAAAATTGATGATATTTCATAACATCCTTCCCGGATGCGAGGAAGGGAACCCTGAGGCCTGGAGAGGCTTCCTGACGAATTACACTCCCATGGCTCTTGAGCTGTTCCGTGTTTACTCCCCTTGGACTCCCGACGCACGTTTGCAGGCATGGCGCGATGTCCTTCAGGTCTTGAGCGCCGATGCGTGTGCCGTCCTGAAGGGGTTCTCGCACCAATCGGAGCGCGAATTCCTGGTGGGCTTGCGAGCGTTTCTGCAGGATTGGGCCTTTGCCAAGCTCGAACCTTCGCAGGATGCTGCGGCGCCACCTGCGCCCACGGCTGAGACGCTTGGGACACTGCTCGCCGGATTACCCCTGATGCACCAGGAAATTACTTTCCTCGCCCTGTCTGGGTATTCCCAGGCGACCATCGAAAGGATTCTGCGCATTACTCCCGCTGTGGCAGAGGAGGGTTTGGAGAGATTGCGTGCCAGCTACGCGGCGGTAATCGAGCGAAGTGATGACCGGTGCCTGTGGCCCTCAGCCTGGATCGGCATCAGCAAAGCGGCGCGCGCGAACGAACAGAAGGATTGCACGCCCCTCCGCCAACTTATCCGCATTCTTGATGGCCAGGCGAGTTGGTATGACAAATCTCCGGCGGAAACGCATCGTGCCAACTGCCTGCACTGCCTGGAGCTTTGGAACGCGTTGCAGGAGGTTGTCGCTTGGGACCGCACGCCCCAACCCTTGCCGACGGATAAGATCGAATCTTTGCTGGCAGTGATTCCCCTTAAGCAGGAAAAACGCAAGCCGTCACTGTTTGCCCGCATTCTTGGCAAATAGACTTGCCCGGCAGGTTTGCATCACCGCAATGAAAAGCTTGCCATTGCTTGGATCCACGCTGTAGATTGATTTCGTCTATGCGCAACTACCGCCAGGAATTCTCCGATTTTTCGCCGCTGATATACCTCGACTGCGCTTACCAGGGACCTCTCCCGTGCGCGACGGTGGAGCGAATCCACCAGGCGATTGAACTTAAATCCCGCCCGGACCGGTTGAAGGCGCCGGAGTATTTTCGCCTGCCGGAACGCGTCCGTGCCCGCATTGCCCGGTTGACGGGTGCGGCAGCGGAAGAGATCGCTATCACCAACAGCGCCACGCAAGGAATCGGCGTCGTGGCAGCGGGGTTGGACTTCAGCGCGGGCGATGAGATTGTGGTCGCGAGCACAAACTTCCCCTCCAACCTTTTCACCTGGATTCACCTGCGGCGCAAGGGCGTAATCGTAAAGGTGGTCGAGGCCGTCGGGGGCGAAGTGACCCTCGACCAGGTGGCGGCGGAGTTGACCAGCCGCACGCGCGTGCTGGCGCTCGATTGGGTGAGCTATTCCACCGGCTCCCGGGTCGACCTCGCCTCTTTTGGTAGTCTGATTCACGACCGTGGCGGCATATTCGTAGTGGATGGCACGCAGGGAGTAGGCGCGAATGAATTGAACCTGGACGCGTTGCCAGTCGACGTGATGGCCTGCGCAGCTTACAAGTGGCTGCTGGGCCCTTACGGGACCGGATTTGCTTATGTAGCGCGGGATTTATTGAACAAGCTCGATGTGAACGTCATCAACTGGTACTCGGTGGAAGGGGCGGAAGATTTCGATTCGCTTCCTCAGGAAGAATTCAATTTGATACATGACGCGCGTGTGTTCGATTCCGGCGAAACAGGGAATTTCATCAATCTTCATGGCTTCGAAGCGTCCTTGGAATTCGTGGAAGGCGTTACGATCGCGGCCGTGAATGGCCATTGCCGCCGGCTCCTTTGCCAACTGGAGGAAGGGCTGCGCGCGAGAGGTTACACGCTCTCAGCGGCGTCTTTCCCCGGTCATGAATCCACGATTCTGGGGTTCAGTGCTTCCACGGATGAGGCGACTGCGGAATTACATCAAAAACTTTCAGCGAATCAAATCGCTGTGAGTCTGCGCCACGGCATGATTCGAGTTTCACCATACGTGTACAATAGTGAGGCCGACATCGATCGGCTGTTGGAAATTGCCGGCCGCGCCGGAGACAATTCCAAACGTTTGAAATAAACTCAGCCATGCATCTTCGCCCCTTCCGTCCCGACGATCTGCAGACCCTGTATGAAATCGATCAAGCCTGTTTCGTCCCTGTGATTTCCTACACCCGGGAGGAATTGACGGGTTTCATCGGCCACCGTCATTCGCAAACCTGGGTGGCTGAAGAGAATGCTGAAATTGCCGGGTTCCTCATTGCCCACCGCGAACCCCGCAAAATCTTGCACATCGTTACCATCGACGTTCTGAAAGCCTGGCGTCGAGGCGGAGTGGGCTCGCTTTTGATGGAGGCCGCCGAGCAGTGGGCGCGCGATCACGATATGCGCATGATCGGGTTGGAGGTTGCGCACGACAATCTTTCAGCTCAGAAGTTCTACGCGGCGCGGGGTTATCGTAAAGTCAATGAGATTGAGCATTACTATGCTGACGGATCAACCGCTTGGGCGATGGTGAAGGAGTTGCCTTAGAAAGTTGTCAGTCATCAGTTACCAGTATTCAGGGAGGTTTTGCTGACTACTGAGCACCGACCACTGACAACCGGGTATAATCGGCTGTCCTTTGCGCTGGCGAAATAGGGAAAGGGAACCAATGCCAAATACTCTGACTTCCGCGAATCGCAGGGTCATTACGATTGCCATCATTGTTGCCGGCGTCTCGCTGGCCATTGGATTGAAATACTTTTCCCACGCTTTCCCCGAAGCTTCCATTGAATTCCGGGTGAACCGGGATGATTCCGTTCCCTTGGCCACCAAGTTCCTGGCCGATCGCGGATGGAGCGTCAGCGGTTACCGGCATGCCGCGGTGTTTGACTTTGACGATAGCGCCAAGGTTTACCTTGAGCGTACGCAAGGCCTGGCGCGCATGGATACCCTGACGCGCGGCCCCATCCATCTCTGGCATTGGTCGCATCGCTGGTTCAAACCTCAACAAAAGGAAGAGTTCCGCGTGGATGTCACTCCCGCGGGGCAGGTGGTGGGGTTCGACCGTGAACTGCCGGAATCGGCTGCCGGGGCGAACCTGGATTCCTCCGCCGCCCGGGCCCTAGCGGAAAAGTTCCTTGTGGACGTTATGCGTCGGGACCTGGCGGGCTTGGAATTCGTCGATTCGGTAACCGAGAAACGCCCGGCCCGGACGGATTATTCGTTCACCTGGAAACAGAAAGATCTGGATCTTGGGGATGGCAGCCAGCGCTTGGAAGTGGAAGTTGACGGTGACCAGGTGGGCAGCTACCGCGAGTTTGTGAAGGTTCCGGAGGGCTGGGCGCGCGACTATGAGAAGCTGCGCTCCCGGAACGAGGCCGCAAACGTCGTGGACGAGGTTCCCTGGATTTTGTTGTGCATCGCCGGCCTTGCCTTGTTGATCCAGCGCCTGCGCAAACGCGATGTGCCCATTCACCTGGCGGGCGCTTTTGCGGGGGTCACGGCGCTGCTCTATTTTCTCGGCCAGTTGAATTCGTTTTCGCAGGCGGAATACGGCTATCACACCACGGATTCCTATTCCAGCTTTGTGAGTCGCTACATGGTGGAAAACCTCCTGGTGGCCCTGGCGTTAGGCGCATTCATCTTCCTGCTGATGGCCAGCGCAGAGCCGGTATATCGCGATGCTTACCCGCACCTCATCTCGATTCGCCGATATTTCAGTTGGCAGGGGCTGCGAACACGCTCTTTCTTCATAGCCAACGTGGTGGGAATCTCGCTTACCTTTTTCTTCTTCGCCTACCAAACGGTCTTCTATTTGGCCGCTGATAAACTGGGGGCGTGGGCGCCAGCGGAGGTCCCCTTTTCCGATTTGCTCAATACGCGCTTCCCCTGGGTGATGGTCCTCTTTATCGGATTCTTCCCCGCGGTGTCCGAGGAGATTCAATTCCGCGCATTCGCCATTCCCTTCCTGCGCAGATTCTTGAAATCGGGCCCTCTGGCCATTGTTCTGGCGGCCTTCATTTGGGGATTTCTGCACTCGCTTTATCCCAATCAGCCTTTCTTTATCCGCGGCCTGGAAGTGGGTGTCGGCGGCATAATCGTTGGTCTCATCATGCTTCGCTTCGGGATTTTGGCCACGTTGATTTGGCATTATTCCGTGGACGCTCTTTATACGGCTTTTCTTTTGCTGCGCTCTCCCAACCATTACCTTATGCTGTCGGGCGGAGTGGCGGCGGGGATCATGCTCATCCCTCTCATCGTGGCGCTGGCCGCGTACTTGAAGACAGGGACATTCTCCGAGGAAGACTCCCTGTTGAACTCTGCCGTGGTAGTCCCGGAACCGCTGCCGGAGAATGCAGCGGCCGCTGAAACGGAACTGGCATACCGGCCATTATCCCCGTCACGGCTGGTGCTGGCGGGCGTACTGACATTGATCTTTGCCGCCCTGGCCTTTATTCCGGTGTACCGATTTGGGAAGGGTATTACACTGCACCAATCTCCCCGGGACGCGCTGGGAATTACCGATAATTTTATGCGCCAGCGAAAGATTGATCCGGCCACCTATCAGCACGTTGTCTGGATCAATGACAATGTTGACCCTTCGGCTCTGCACTACTTGGCGGAGCGAAAATCACTTGAACAGGCGGACCAGATCTACCGCCAGGCGACACGCCTTGCCCTGTGGGAGGTGCGGTACTACCGTCCCCTGCAGAAAGAGGAGTACACGGTTTTCGTCGATCCGGTTTCCGGCGAGGTGTTCGGATTCCGGCATGGCTTGGAAGAGAATGCCCTGGGAGCGTCCCTTTTGCCTGAGCAGGCCCGGGCGCTGGCGGAACAGGCTGTGCGGGAGCACGGTTACCGTCTTGAGGACTACGAGTTGCAGAGTTCCGACGCGACCAAACGGAAAGCCCGTGAGGATTACACCTTGGTCTGGCAAGCCAAGCCGGGCGACCCCCGCAATGTGGGCGACGCGCATTACCGGCTGGAAGTTGATATTGCCGGCGATCAGGTGGTGGGTTTCTCGCGCTCTTTCAAGTTGCCGGAGGAGTGGGAGCGCGCGCAGGAAGCGAATAGTACGATCAATAACGTCCTGCTTGGCGTTTTCACTCTGACCATCCTCATGTTCGTAGCAGGCGGGTTGATTCTGTTTGTAAACCTGGTCCGGTCCGGCCAAATGCCGTGGAAACGGTCGGCGAAGTTCGGAATACTGCTTGCCGTTCTGGGGCTTCTGGGAGCGCTGAATAGCCTTCCCTTGACTAACCGAAACTACGGCACCTCCATGCCCATGACGGTCTGGAAGTTGATGGTGGCGGTTGGTGTAATTGTGGTGCCCATTGTGGAGGGATTGTTCGCGTGGCTGCTGATCGGCTCCGCGGTAGCTTATTACCCCGATGCCTGGAAGGTTTTCAGCAGAGCCGCGCGTCGCGTGTGGCGCCGCGATGCCATGGTGGCAGCGGTTGTGAGCCTTGCCGCGGCTGCGGGATTATCGCGCGTTGATGCGCTTCTCACCCGTGTGTTCCATGTCTATGCACCCATCAAAGACGAGCTTTTTCCGATGTCCTTTAGCACCATACTGCCCGGTGCGGGGTTTTTCATTTCCAACCTTACCCGCGTACTGATGTATGCCGCCGTGGCAGGAATGGTCATTTTTATTGCCCGCACCGCTTGGAAGTTGCGGGCGTGGTGGCTGTGGGTGGCTTTGGCATTGGTGCTGGTTTCACTGGGACCGACCCACGCGCACTCTCTTGCTGCCTTCGGCGTCGGCTGGCTGATGAGCTTCCTCCCTCTGGCGGTGGCGGTTGTGCTGGTGGGATTCTTCCTTCGCGATAACATCCTGGCGTACCTGGTGGTTCTCTTTTGCGTGCAGGTGGCGGAAACGCTGATGGAATTGTTTGCGCAACCTAATCCCTATTTCCTGCGAAATGGCCAAGTTGTTGCCGTCCTCGCAGGCGTGGTGCTGATCTGGATGTTGTGGCCTTCCGGCGCGAAAAATGGAAGAAGTGTTGACGCGGGTTCTGTCTGAGCCCTAAGCCCAACACTGTTCCCTTAATCGGTTTCAGGGCAAGAAGTGGAAAATGGTCAATGGGTGACCCCCTCACCCGTCCCGCCCCGGCTGGTGACAGCGCCGGTTGCGGTCCACGCATTATGAAAGGGCGCCCCTGATTGTGTAAGGTTGGGTTGAGCAAGCCAACTTTGACAACAAGGAGG
>JARLGN010000647.1 GCA_031292775.1 Acidobacteriota bacterium
CAGCACCATAGGACTGCTCTTTGTGGCAATTTACGTTGCCGCGGTCGGGCCGCTGCGGGGCGGCTTAACATAGTTCACGCAACTGCCGGTCCCGGCGCTGATCCTTGCCGCATGGACGGAAGCCTGGATTATTGTGGCGACGATTATTTCTGCCGTCATTCGCCTCCAGCGGACCCATGAAGCCGGCGAGGAAGACCTTGCCGGTAACTGGCGTCATCTCGCCGGGCACGTGTTCGGGCACACGGTTGAAGCTGGAGTGCTGTTTCTGATTGTTCTGCTGCTGATGGTGGTTGTTCACGTTCTGTGGCGGTGGCCGGTGACGGTGGCTCCGGGCGCCGCGCTGGGAGTGGTTGTAATCATGCGTTTTTGGACAGAGGCCATGGGGCTTCAGCCCTTCCGCACCGCTGCCTGGAGTTCCACCGTGCTGGTGCTTTTGAGCGCATTTTACCTGGGCGGGGTGGGAGGGCGTATAGGCTTGACGGAGGCCCGCCAACTCCTTGTTCCCTCATTGGTGCTGGGGTGGGTGTGGCGGTTCTGGATATACCTTGCCACGGTGTTTGCCGCATATGTGCCTTTTTTCAAAACTCACTTCTTTGATCATTCGCGTGGCGACATTCCCCTGCGCTTGCTGCGGACACTCGGGATCAGCGTGGTGGAAGGCTTCATTGTGGGAATATTCGTGTGGGGTATTGCTGTGTGGATTGCGTGCGCGACGCACCCGAAAGATGCCATCGATGCTGCCCGCACTTCGCGGGACGATTCCACCGTCGCTTCTTGAGGTATTGTGCTGCGACAGCAGTAGGGGAAAAGCCGCAGGCAAGGCATGTACGGCAACAAAGGACAGGAGAGGAGTCAGGGTAATGTCCAAAAGTTAAATCCTGACTCCTGGCCTGTGACTACTTCCGCAACACTTGGGTTTTTGACCCCCTCACCCGTCCCGCCCCGGCTGATGACAGCGCCGGTTGCGGTCCCCTCTCCCCCAAAGGGGCGAGGGAAGTAATTTCAAATTACCTCTCCCCTCGCCCCTTTGGGGGAGAGGGGCCGGGGGTGAGGGGGTTGCAGGGTCCGCCCACTTACGTGTGACTTACTCCAAGTTACAGACTATTCAATCCAGCCCCCGCCGGTGGCGGGGCTGTCTTCTGACTCCTGCCTTCAGAACTGGTTCCAAAGGTATTGCGTATAGACGGCGTGATGGAACTGGATCTCCGGCGTCTTGATGATGGTTCCGAGCAATCGCGGGCAGCGATCGGCGGCGGCCTTCTTTAAATCAGCAAACCGGCTTTTTACGTCTTCACCCAGGATCTTCGTGGTCCACTCGGATTTATTGAAATTCTCCATGGCATCGTAAATGTTGTCGGGCAGGAAGCGGGCAGCGCTGCGGAGATTTTCAATCTTGGCGATATCTCCCTCCATGCCGGTCTTAAAGATTGAGTAAAGCAACATGTAGGGATTGGCATCGGGACCGACGGCGCGGACTTCCAGGCGTGCGCTGCGGTGGTTGCCGAGGGGGATTCGGATCATCGAGCCGCGATCCACGGCCGAGGCTTTAAGCTGGTTCGGAGCCTCGAAATGCGGGTCAAGACGGCGGTAGGCGTTAACGCTGGAGTTGAAGATCAGGCACAGGTCGTTGCCGTGGGTAAGGATGCGGTCAACGAAATCCCAGGCAAACGAGCTTACTTTCTCCAGCCCCTTGGGATCCCAGAACAGGTTCTTGCCGTCTTTCATGACCGACACGTTGGAGTGCATCCCGGTGCCGTTCACACCCACAATGGGTTTGGGCAGGAAACACGCCGTCAGTCCCATCTTGCTGGCGATTTGACGACAGATCAGTTTATAAAGCTGGACCTGATCGGCGGCGGCCACCACTTCGGCATAGCCGTAGTTGATTTCGAACTGGGAGGGAGCGACTTCCGGGTGGTCTTTTTCGTTTTGGAATCCCATCGCCCGCTGCACTTCCGCGGCGCGGTCGATGAAGAGTCGCAGTGTGTCATTGGGAAGGGAGTGGTAATACCCGCCCGAGCTGACGTATTCGAACTTTCCGGTTTCATGATAGTTCCGCTCGGCGTCAACCCCCTGGAAGAGGAAGCCTTCAATTTCATTGGCGGCGTTTAAGGTGTAACCGTTCTTTTCGAATTCGCCCTTGGCATAATGCTTCAGCACGGCGCGAAGATCCGCGGCATAAGGCTTGCCATCTTTGTCGATGACCTCGCCAAAAACCAGCACTTTCCCGGCGCCGAAGATGTCCGCAGGCCCCCAATAAAAGGCTGCCCAATCGATTCCCAGCCGCAGGTCGCTCTCGTTTTGAGCGGCAAAGCCACGAATGGAAGAGCCGTCGAAAGTCAGATTATCCCAGCTCTTGAGGAAAAACTTCTTGTCATAATCCAGCATGTGCAGCCGGCCTTCCAGATCGCTGAAAAGCACGGTCACAGCCTTGATGCCTTTTTCGTCTGTCAGGTACTTGAGACGTTCGGCTTGAATCTGGTCCATGGGGACGCGGTTGACGCGCTGCTCTTTGGCGTGCAGATTCAATTCTTCCAGTTCAGTGTAAGAGAGTTCCAAGTGGTGCTGCAGTTCGTTGCTCATTCTTCTCCTTCGTGCCGGGAGTCCCGGGAGGTCTGTTTAAGCTAAAGTTTTTGGAGACTTCCACACTCTTCCGCAGGAAAGATGCTTCGGTCTCAGTTTCAGACTTGAATCAGGTACAGGCTCATCTCCATTGTTATCGACACCCACGGTATCTGGCAATGGTTTTACCGATAGATAATCTTTATAGCTCGCATTGATTAACTTTTAGATCTCAGCGCGAGGCGGGCCTTTCATTTAAGTCGCGAGACTTTATCGGAATTGCGGAAATTATGCAACCCGATTACCCGGCAGGGCGGCATGAGTTCTTGACAGGCCCGCAGAAATAGGCTAGTATGTTGGAGGAGTGAAGGTGCCGCATGTGTTCACCGGTTTTCCTCCTTACCGTTCTCCCCACAATCTTCATCAATCAGAATTTGCGCGGCAGGCCGTCGAGTCTGTACCTCCGTTGCCGGGGATTCGACTTTCAAACCGGATATGGGGAAAGGCTCGCTGGAGATGGCCGAAGCATGACAATATGGCTGACATGATCGCGGACCCAACGTCAAAAATGAAGGTGCATCCGGGTATGTTGATGAAAACAAAGAAGAGCAGGTGTCAGGTGCCAGGAGCCAAGTGTCAGGGGCTAGGTTCTGGGGCTGCCGGGCCGGTCGTGACGGTTGGTACGAAGAAAAGACATGCAAAATGAAGGTGCATCCGGGTATGTTGATGAAAATAAAGGTAGGGATAAATTGTCGTGCTTGGCCGAGTGTGACACGGGTCTGTTCGCCGGGCCTGAGGCTTTCCCTCATCAATCGGGGGCGAACCCCAAACCTTCAAGCAGGCGTGTTCCAAACCGCGAAAATCAAATAGGGAAGTACAGCCAAGGTGATGACGTGGTATAGTCATCGTGATTACAGAGGAGGTTGCGCTATGGCGAAGGAAGCCGTCTTTACCGTCAAGCTGGAACCCGAACTCCGGGACGCCTTCGCGGCCGAAGCCGAGGCGGCAGACCGGCCCGCGTCGCAGATCGTACGCGAGTTCATGCGGGAATTCGTCCAGCGCCAGCGTGAGGCGCGGGAGCATGACGCCTGGTTCCGTGCCGAGGTGCAGAAAGCCCTCGACGACCCGCGCTCCAGTATTCCCCATGATGCCGTGATGAATGAAACACGTGCGATCATCGACCGGCTCACCGGTAAGAAGCTTCGGGCATGAGGGTCGAATGGCATCCCTTGGCGCAGGCCGATTTAGCCGAACTTGTGACCTGCATCGCCACCGACAACCCGAAGGCCGCCTACCGTATGCACGATGAAATTCGAAAACAGACCGGCATGCTGGCCGCGCACCCCGAAGCCGGCCGCTTCGGCCGCATTCCGGGTACCCGGGAGTTGGTAATCGCGGGGACGCCTTTTATCGCCGCCTATCGCCTCAGCAGGGACGTGGCGACAATCCTGCGTTTGCTGCACGGGGCGAGGCGATGGCCCCGCGCTCTGTGAACCGGCTTTTTGTTGACACGAGGGACAAAACGCAGAACTTCAGAACAGGTGCGTACTGGCCGACATGTAAATTAGCACGAAAGCGGCCCAAACCAGAATCGCAAGAAAAACCAGGCTCTCAGAGCTTATCCCAATACCGTAGGAAATCTTGTTGGGGACGGTCGGAAGCCTCCGCCATGACTGGCAAAAGTAGACGGGCACCATGATTGCGGTATAAATGGCGAGCCCAGCGGCAATTGCGATGATGCTCCAGAAGGTCAAGGGCTGTGGTGGTACCCGCGAATCGCAAGGTGGAAGAATCCATGCCACAGAAAACAGAAAGACCACCCACCCTAGGACGGCGAAGAATAGATGCTTTTCGGCGCTGACTTTCAATGGTGGAAAGGGCATTGTTTCCGCACTCCCAGGTTTTGTTGGCGGATGTGGCACCGTGTCTTATCAGGCCGCGTAGCGCGGACCTCTTCGGTGGGTCCGCGGCTTTTCTGGTCAATTGAGGACGAACGCAAGATCTCCAAAGCAGGTCTGCGGTACATCTGCCCGCGCACAGATTCCCGCGTTGATTGGACACATCCAAGGACCCGCTACGCCACGCCGCGTCAAGCTGCCTTACTGTGCTTTGCTTGCGGTAAGCATCGGGGTATGTTAGGGTTTCTATTGATTTCATAAGCGTACAAGGTCAGAGTTCCTGTGAAGACAGAACCTGTCGAATTAGATCTCCTGAACCAAATCGATTTGGACCGTCTGCCCC
>JARLGN010000648.1 GCA_031292775.1 Acidobacteriota bacterium
GCCGGAAAATGAATCCGGCGGCGCCCAGGCAAAACAGGATGACGCTCAGCGCCAGATAATGTGAAAGTGGAACCATAGTTGAAAACCAGAAGTCAGGAGCTAGGAGCGAGTTCCTAGTCTCGCTCAGTGTTTAGGGACCCCCTCACCCGGCGGCACATGGCCGCCACCCTCTCCCCCAAGGGGGCGAGGGTAGCAAAAGCACCTTTCCTCTCGCCCCGCTTGGGGGAGTGGGCAACGAAATCAACTCTCCCCTCGCCACCAAGGGCGAAAGGGCAAAAGAATCAACTCTCCCCTCGCCCCCTTGGGGGAGAGGGGCAGGGGGGTGAGGGGGTTCAGCGAACATACGTGTGTCAAACCATACGCGTGAAACCACACTAGCTTCTAGCCCCTGTCTCCTGCACTTCAGAATTCCTTCTTCGCCAAAACCACTGCCCCGAGCACGGCCACTAGAATCAAGACGGACGTTACCTCGAAGGGCAGCACGTAATTACCAAAAAGCAAGTGGCCGATCGCCAGGGGACTCCCGTCGAGATGGGCGGGCGCAGCCCCGGTTGTGGCCGGAAACTGGTCCCGGATCACCATCAGCATCATTGCCAGAAACGCGCCAATCAGCGGGGCGCCGAGCCATTTGGCGATGTGGCTTCGGTGGCTCGGAGTCTCATGCCCGGCGTTGAGCAGCATGATGACAAAGACGAACAACACCATAATGGCGCCGGCATAAACGATGACCTGAATGACCGCCATGAATTCCGCTCCGAGCTGTAGATACACTCCAGCCAGCGAGCAGAGCACCACAATCAAAGAAAGCGCGCTGTAAACCGGCGTGCGCTGCAGCACCATATTCAGCGCGGCCAGGACGGTTATTGCAGCGAAAATGTAGAAAAAGATCGACATAGTTTTTGAGGAGCCTGACTCCTGACTCCTTTTTCTCACCCATGCCATGCAATCAGAAAGCTTGTTACCAGAATGTTCGCCAGCGCCACGGGCAGCAGGAATTTCCAACCCAGGGACATAAGCTGATCGTAACGGAAGCGCGGCAGCGTCCCGCGCATCCAGATATAGAAGAACATGAAACAAAATACCTTCAAGCAAAACCAAAAGACAGGGAGAAATATCCGCACAATCGTAGGTCCAAACACCGGACCGTGCCACCCGCCAAAAAAGAGAATTGTCGCGAGGCAGGAGACCGTGATCATGTTGGTGTACTCAGACATGAAGAACATGGCGAATTTCATGCTGCTGTATTCCGTGTGGAAACCGCCCACCAACTCCGTTTCACCTTCCGGCAGGTCAAAGGGTACACGATTGGTTTCCGCAATCGCCGCCGTGAAGTAAACGAAGAAGCCGATGGGCTGGACAAAAATATACCAGTGCGGCATCCAAGTGTTGAATCCGGCAATATGCCAGAAACCCGCTTGGGCGTTGACGATGCCGCGCAGGCTTAACGTGCCGGACATCATCAGCGTGCCGATAACCGCCAATCCGAGGGAGAGCTCGTAACTGATCATCTGCGCCGACGATCGCAATCCTCCGAACAGCGGGTACTTGCTGTTGGAAGACCACCCGGCAAGCGCAATGCTGTACACACCCAGGGACGTGACCGCGAAAATAAACAGCAGGCCGACATTCAGATCGGTGATTTGAAACAGGATCGGATGGCCGTAGAGCGTGAAACCTTCGCCAAAGGGGATGACGGCGATGGAAAGAAACGCCAGAACAAACCCCAGGAACGGTGCAAGCCAATAGATGATCTTATCGGCTTCCAGCGGCATGATGTCTTCTTTCAGAATAAACTTGATGCCGTCGGCCAAGGGTTGCAGCAATCCGTGCGGGCCCACCAAGTAAGGCCCCCAGCGCGACTGGATGTGCGCCACCACTTTGCGTTCCAGCCATGTCGTGTAGGCGACGCCCGTCAGCAACACCAGGAGGACCAGTGCGACCTTTACGCCCGCGATGATGACCAGAACGGTCATGTCAGAAAATGTGACCATGAGGTTTCTTGGCTTCGTCCACGGAATTCAGCGCCCAACTATACCGGCTTACGGTTCCTGAAGTGAAAAGCGAATCTTTTGATGAAAATACCAGATCGGTGCTGGCCAGCGCTGGAGGTGTACCCGCCGGCTGCGTTTGCACGGCGCGCCCCACCAACAAATTGGGTAGCGCGATGGCGTAACCCGGCACGTGCGCTATGATCTCTCTCAGCACGTCGTCAGCGGTGCGGTAGCTCCACGGGTGGCCCATCAATCTCGCGAGTGCCAGCAGAATTTCCAAGTCGCTACGCGTGCCTGCCTTGCGCATGGTCTTCTTCAACACCTGGACCTGCCCGCAGGTATTCGTTACCGTGCCGGATTTTTCCGCAAAGCTGGTGGCCGGCAACACCACATCAGCGGCCTCCGAGGTTTCGGTGGGGAACAATTCCGCCACCATCAAGAATGCCAGTTTGCCCAGATGCTCCTTGGGCAGGGAAAAGGTCTTGACGGGGTTTGAGCCAAACACCAGTAATGCCTTGATCTCACCGGATTCCACGCCTTGCAAAATCGACCGGATGTTGCGCCCCGAAACTGCGGGGATTTTCGCCCCCCAGGCAGATTCAATCTGCGCGCAAGCAGTGGAGTCGGCAAGCGATCCGTAGCCGGGTAAGACGTCGGGTAGCAGACCCATATCGGCGGCGCCGCGCGAATTGGCGTAGTCGCCAAGGGCAACGAATCGGGTTTGGCCGGGAAGCGTCAAGCCCCACTGCACGAGGGTTGTTACGTCACTGCCGCGAATTTCATCCCCGAAGATGATGATGGTGCCGGATTCCTTCCGCAGGTTCTCTTGCAGCGTGCCTAGATCGTCCGAGACCGTTGACGATTTTCCTGCCAGGGCGCGAATGGATTCCGCTTCTCCGCCGGCCGCAACGGTGACGACTTGCTTCGCCTGCCGTTGCAGCTTGATCTCCTGGCTGTTCAGCAGGTACAGGTGTGCGTCGTGGCTGCGGACCGCTTGGCGGATCTGATAGGCGATGAATGGATGCTGGTGCGTGGGGTCGTTGCCGACCACGAGGATGCTCGATGCCACAGCAATATCTTCGATAGTCGCGTAACGGCCATCGGCGTCTGCCGCCGTCAATGCGCCCACCAGGGAAGAGAAGTCGGCAGTACGATGGTGGTCAAGGTTATTGGTTCCCAGTACCGTCCGCGCAAAACGGCCGAGCAGGTAATTCTCCTCGTTCGTGGTGCGATTGGAGCCGATTACGGCAACCGACGACGGCCCGTGCTCCTTGATGACGGCGGTAAGGCGTTCAACCACCATGGGCAAAGCTTCTTCCCATGTGCTGGTTTCCTGCCTGCCATTCTTGCGAATCAGGGGAGCGGTCAGGCGTTGGTCATGGTTCACGAAGTCCCAACCAAACCGCCCTTTCACGCACAAGAATTCGCCATTGGAGCCGGAGTGGTCGCGGTTGTTGGCCCGGATAATCACATTGTTGCGAATCGCCAGCGTGGTCTTGCAGCCGTCCCCACAGTGGTTACAAATGGTGCCGGTGTAAGTCAATTCCCACGGGCGCGTTTTGTAGCGATAGGTGCCGCTGGTGAGGGCTCCGACAGGGCAAATGTCGATGCACATGCCGCACTCTTCGCACTCCAGCTTCTCGCCTTGGTTGGGAATGATTTCACTATGCGCGCCGCGGAAGCCGATGCCGTAGGCATTGACGTCCAGTCCCTCGTCGCAAACGCGCACGCAACGGTAGCAGAGGATGCATCGCGGCCAATCGTAATAGACCAGGTTGGAGAACTGCTTCTCCTCATGGTGAAGCTTGGATTCCATGAAGCGCGTTTCTGCCGCTCCGTAACGGAACACCGCGTCCTGAAGTTCGCACTCGCCGCCCTTGTCGCACACGGGGCAGTCAAGGGGGTGATTGGTGAGCAGAAACTCCAGCATGGCCTTGCGGGCGTTCTTCACTTCCTCGGTTTCGGTATGAACCACCATGCCGCTCGCGACCACGGTGGTGCAGGCCGTTTGCAGCTTGGGCATCTTCTCGATTGCCACCAGGCACATTCGGCAGGCGCCCTGAAGCGTCAGGCCGGGGTAGTAGCAATACGACGGAATTTCAATGCCCGCTTGCTTTGCGGCCTCAATAACCAGTGTTCCCGGCGGAACCTTCACCTCTTTGCCGTTGATCGTCAGCGTGACAGGTTCGGCAGCCGGATTGGCGCGCGGGGACAGACTCGGGCTCCGCGTATAAGGTCCCGGAACGTGGAGATTCTCCTGCTTGGGAGGCATATCCAGGATGACGAAAGGCGATTTGTGCGTTTGCTCTTTCATACGATACTCAGCGACGAAAGACGAAATTCGAAAATCGAAATTCGAAATTCGAAAATCGGGCGAGTTTCGAGTTTCGGTTTTCGATTTTCGTCTTTTCCGGCATGTCACTCGTCACTTTTCACTCATCACTACTGTCTTTTCATACGGGCAGTACCCGAGTTTGATATGTTCCTCAAACTCGTGGCGAAACTTTTTCAAGATACTGATGGTCGGCATGGCCGCGGCATCGCCGAGCGGGCAAAGCGTCTTGCCCAGGATATTCATGGAAACATCCAGCGCGGTATCGGGATCGTTGGCCAGCGCTGCGCCGCCATGGAAGCGGTCAAACAAGTGCTTCAGCCACGATGTCCCTTCGCGGCAGGGAATGCACCATCCGCAGGATTCGTGCGCGTAGAACCTCATAATGCGGCCCGCGAGTTTCACCATGCACGTGTCTTCATCCAGCACGACGACTCCGCCGGAGCCCAGCATGGATCCCGCTTTGGCCACCGAGTCGTAATCCATATTGACGTCGATTTCATCCGCCGTCAGCACGGGGCACGATGAGCCGCCCGGAATTACGGCTTTGAGTTTCTTTCCGCCCAGGACGCCGCCGCCGACTTCCTCAATGATCCGGCGCAAAGGAAATCCCATGGGCAATTCATAAACGCCGGGGCGGGCGATGTGGCCGCTCAAGCAGAACAGGCGAGTGCCGCCATTCTTGGGCGAGCCCAATTTGGAGTACCAGTCCGCTCCATTCAGGAGGATGTGGGGAACATTGGAAAGCGTTTCCACATTGTTGACGACCGTCGGTCCGCCATACAGCCCCACCACCGCGGGAAAGGGCGGTTTGATGCGGGGGTAGCCGCGCAGTCCTTCCAGTGAATTCAACAGCGCGGTCTCTTCGCCGCACTCATAGGCGCCTGCCCCCGTGTGGGTGCAGAGATCGAAATCAAATCCGGAGCCCTGAATGTTCTTGCCGAGAAATCCTGCGGCGTATGCTTCCGCCAGCGCTTTGTCCACAATGTCGAGCAGGTAGCGGTACTCACCACGGACGTAGATGAATCCCTGATGCGACTGGATGGCATACCCGGCAATGACAATGCCTTCGATGAGCTGATGCGGGTCATATTCCATCAAGGGGCGGTCTTTGCAGGTGCCGGGCTCGCTCTCATCGGCGTTGCACACAACATATTTGGGCTTGGCCGACTGCTTGGGAACAAAGCTCCACTTCATGCCGGTGTTGAAGCCCGCTCCGCCACGCCCGCGCAGGCCGGAATTCTTCACTTCGTTGATGACGTCCTCGGGCTTCACGGCGAGAGCTTTTTTCAAAGCCTGATAGCCGTCGTGCTGCACGAACACGTCGAGGGAGCTGGAATTGGGCAGGCCAAAGCGCTTGCTGATGACCTTCACTTCCAGCGGGCTGTTACCCATCGGGCTGTGGTAACCAGGCATAGTGGAAAATCGAAACTCGAAACTGGAAAATCGAAACTCGGGGTAAGGCTTCCGATTTTCGAATTTCGAGTTTCCAGTTCCGTCCCTACATTTTTGATCGCGGCTCTTTCTTCTTCAATTCTTCAATCAGCGCGTCAAACTTTTCCGGGGTTAGGTTCTCGTAGAAGTCGTAATTAATCTGCATGGCAGGCGCTCCGCAGCACGCTCCCAGGCATTCGACTTCTTCCAGCGAAAACAATCCGTCCGGCGTCGTTTGCTTGTTCTTGATCCCCAGTTTCTTGCAGCAGTGCTCGAAAACCTCGTCAGCGCCGCGCAACATGCAGGAGATGTTGGTACAAACCTGAACATTGTATTTGCCCACGGGATGGCGGTGGAGCATGGAGTAGTAGCCGATGACCTCGACGACCTCGATGGGCCGCACCTCCACACGCCGCGCCACCTCGGCAATGACTTCCTCGCTCACATGCCCCACCTCATCCTGAGCATAGAGGAGCAGCGGGACCATGGCCGAGCGCTTCAGCGGATACCGCGCAATGAGCTGATCGAATTTTTTGAGCAACGAGTCAGAAAGCATGTTCAAAAAGGTTAAAGGTTAAAGGCTAAATGTTGAAGGTCAAAATATCCATCTTGACATTCACCCTTTATCCTTCATTCTTCACCATTTGCCATTTATCCTTAATGCTATTCTTCCTACCGATCCACTTCTCCCAGAACAATGTCGATGGTTCCAATGCAGGCCACGACATCGGCAATCAACCGTCCTTCGATCATTTTCGGCAAAGCCTGCAAATTTGCGAACGAAGGGGCGCGAACGTGGCACCGGAAAGGTTTCGGCGAGCCGTCGCTCACCATGTAGAACCCCAGCTCACCGCGCGGCGACTCGATGGCCTGATAAACTTCGCCCACGGGAGGATGGAATCCCTCCGTCACAATCTTGAAGTGATAAATCAACCCTTCAATGGAGGTCTTCATGCTTTCGCGATCGGGCAGAACGATATGCGGAGCGTTGGCTTTAACCGGCCCATCCGGCAAGCCCTCCATTGCCTGATTCACGATTCGCAGCGACTGGCGCATCTCCTCCACCCGCACCCGGTAACGCGCATACACATCGCCCTCGGGGCGGACCGCAACTTTGAAATCAAACTTCTCGTAGCTTGAGTAAGGCTGCTTCTTGCGGATGTCGAAATCAACGCCGGAGCCGCGCAACGACGGTCCGGAAAGGCCCAAGGCGATGGCGTCCTCAGCGGAAATGTAACCCACCTGTTCCGTCCGCCCCAGCCAGATGGGGTTTCGAGTAAGCAATGCTTCGTATTCGTCGATTCGCGCCGGGAAACTTTTGACAAATCTCTGCACGCCCTTCAGCCAGCCCAGCGGGGGCTCCAGCGCCAGGCCGCCGACGCGGAAGTAACTGGTCATCATGCGCTGGCCGGAGACGGCTTCAAAGATGCGGAGAATCTCTTCACGCTCGCGGAAGCAGTAGAGAAAGACGGACATGGCCCCGATGTCGATGGCGTGCGTCCCCAGCCACACCAAGTGGCTTTGAATGCGCGTCAGTTCAGTCAGAAGCACTCGAATCCACTGCGCCCGCGGCGGTATTTCCAAATCGAGCAGTTTTTCCGTGGCCAGGCAGAATCCCAGATTGTTCGACAGCGGCGCGAGATAATCCATGCGGTCGGTAAGGGTAATTCCCTGGGAGTAAGTCTTGCTTTCGAAGGATTTCTCAAAGCCGGTGTGCAGGTATCCGATGTCGTAAATGGAGCGGATGACAGTCTCGCCCTCAAGCTCCAGCACCAGGCGCAACACCCCATGCGTGGAAGGATGCTGCGGGCCCATGCTCAGGATGACCTGGTCTTCCTTGCCCGGAATACTCTCCAGCGTTACCGACATCTAGCGATAACCCTCAGTAGGATAATCCTTACGCAACGGGTGACCGTCCCATTCCTCCGGCATCAGAATGCGGCGAAGGTAGGGGTGGCCGTCAAAAACAATTCCAAACAGATCAAAGACTTCGCGCTCAAACGCGTTGGCCGAAGGCCAAACGGGAACGGCGCTAACGATATGCGGATTCTCCCCAGCCACCCGAACTTTCAGGCGCAGGCGCTGGGCGGTTTCAAGGGAGAGCAAGTGATACACAACCTCAAAGCGCGGCTCCTGGGGGTAAAGATCCAGCGCTGTGACATCCACAAGAAAATTGAATTTCATGCCGGGTTCGTCCCGC
>JARLGN010000649.1 GCA_031292775.1 Acidobacteriota bacterium
CCGCGCCGACTTTGCGGGCTACTACAACACCAGTTTAGGGCGAAGGTAGTTGCCGCGCATTTTTCGGATATCATCGCCGCCCCTCACCACGCCCAAGCGTACGCCTCGACGCGCGGATCGGCACCCGCGCTCAGCACCCCATTTTTTTGATCCACTATAATTCCCCCGTTCGACCCCAATGACCACGGCCCTGCCACGGTCAGCTTATGACCGCGCGCGATCAACTCTGCCTGGGTGGCTTCCGGAATTCGGGCTTCAACCTCCATGGCGCCCGGATACATGGTGTGCGGAAACGGTGATGCCGGAAAGCTGCTGGTGGACCACCGAGGCGCCTCAATGGCCTGTTGGATGTTCATGCCGAAGTCCACGATGTTGATCAGCGTTTGAATGGTGCGCATCACCTGATCGTCGCCGCCAGGGCTTCCCATAATCGCAAAAGGCTGTCCGTCTTTCATAACCAGCGTGCTTTGCAGCGTGCTGCGCGGGCGTTTACCAGGTTCCAGCGCATTCGCCTCACCCCGCACCAGCGAGTAGTAATCGCCCCGGCAGTTGAAGATGATGCCGGTATTTCCCATAACCACGCCGGTTCCGAACAAGCTGTGCAAGCTCGGCTCAAAGCTCACCATGTTGCGATCCTTGTCCACGATGCCAATGTAGCTGGTATCACCTTGGTGGTCCGCGTGGCCCTCCAGAACCGCGTGTATCTCCCGTCCCGGCGTTGGCATGCCGCGCATGAACTTTTCCGGCGATCCCGGCCGCAATTCCAGCGACGCCCTGGCCGGATCGATCAGCTTACGGCGCTCGCGGGCGTAATCCTTTGCGAGCAGTCCCGCGTAGGGAATCTTGATGAAGTCCATATCACCCAGATACTTTTCGCGATCGGCCATGGCAAGCTTCATGGCTTCCACATTGATGTGGATGTAATCAGGACTGTTGAGGCCCATTGCCTTCAGGTCATACCCTTCCAGCAGATTCAGCGCGATCAGCTCGGCCGGCCCCTGGCTGGCAGAAGGGTTTTTGTAAATCTGGTAGCCGCGATAGTCGATGGAAACCGGTACCTCGACCTCCGCGGTGTATTCGGCAAAGTCTTCATAACGGAACAGCCCGCCATTGGCCTCGGAGAATGCGGCCAACTCGCGCGCGATGTCGCCTTTGTAGAATCGGTCGCGAGCCGCTTGCAGCGCGGCATGGCGGCCCTTCGACTGATTCTCCTTCTCCGCCTCAACCAACTTCTTCAGCGTGCGGGCAAGGTCGGGATTGCGAAAGATGTCGCCGGGTTTGGGGACCTCGCCATTCGGCAAATAGATTTTCACGGTGGAAGGGTACTTGCGAATCTTCTCGGACCTGGCAATGGCGCGGGCGCGAAGCTCGCTGATGGGGTAGCCATTCTCCGCCAGATCAATGGCCGGCTGGAGCACCTGGGAGAAACTCATCGTACCCCAGCGGTCCAGCAGGATATACCAGGCGTCGACGACTCCCGGGATGCCGCCGGAGAGCAAACCGTCGCTGTCAGGGATTTTCCCACCGTTATTCTTCTCGTACCAATCGATGGTGGCGAGTTTGGGAGCGCGCGGCTCGGCGTTAATCGAGATGACTTTCTTTTCGCGAGCGGAATAGATCAGGATCACCGCGTCACTGCCCACGCCGTTCAAGGGGAAGTCGGTGACCGCCAGCGCTGCCTGTCCGCCCACAATGGCATCAAAGGCGTTCCCACCTTCGGCCAAAATGCGACGCGCCGCCTCAGTGGCCTCGGCCTTCATGGAGGTTACCGCCGCCTGCCGGCCCCGAATGACCGGACGCATGGTTTGTGCAACGTGCTCCTGCGCCATGCCCGGCGACGAAAGGCCTAAACAAAGAGCCACCCAGCAGATTCCCAGGACTCGCCGTGTAGGTGTCATGCAACCCTCCTTTAATGAGTGCGCAGAATGCCCTAGAGTTACGGTCATTATCAAGACGCATCACGTCGGCGTCAAGCGGTAGTCAACATTGCCGCCATTCCTCAATGCGTAGCGTCAGAGAGTTCAAGACGCAGGACTCGCCGTTTCCAAATCACCTCCAAGCGCCCCGGAATGCGTTGGCATGGCGCCGAGAGGTGGGACATGTTGTCCTAGTACGCAAGTAATCTTGTCCGATTCCCCAGTGGTGCTATGGTTGGCGGGAAGGGTGGTGCTTTCCGTCACAGTCGGCGCGATTGGAATCGCCTCGGACTCTCCGCAGCAGCGATCGGCATCAAGCACCTGCGTCGGCCGACACCTTAGCGTTTAATGATCAAGGGGGGAAAACGGCAATGAAACGAATCGCGATGACAACGGTAGTTATTTGCCTAATAGCCGCGTTGCACGTCATGGGGCAGACGACTTCAACAACAGGTTCGACGCCCAAGTCGACAACGAGGTCAGCGGCAAAAACGGCAACGAGTTCCAGCACAAACCCAACGTCGAGTACTGTCGCTAATCCAACGGCAAGTACGGCTGCAAATCCAACGTCGAGTTCGACCGCAACCTCAAACTCGAAACCGGCGAAGAAGCCAGTGCTCTATTGGGACGGCACAGGAAGATGGCAGCGGTCGGAAGGCGAAGAACACGCAGAAAAGACGGGCGCCGAGCGCCGTGACAAGTGGCCAGCCCCGACGTATGAAAAGCGGGAGGCGGAAGAGTCGGGACGGAGCTTCGACTCCTCGTCGCGCGGGTCGAACCGCATGTTGAGATGCATGGGCCCGGAAAGACGACCGTGCACGGAAGGAGAGGTAAGGGAGTTATCCCGCAGAATGACGGAGAGGAGTTCAGAACACCCCGCCCTCGCCTCCATCAACGCGTTGAGCTTGGAGTCCTCAGAGGGGGGTTTATCATGCCGGCAAGTGGATGGCGCACACTGCACATCGGAGCAAGTCAGGTCGCTAAACGAGCACGTTGCTGAACCGTTGAGGTGCGCAATTTACGAAGTGGCTTCAAGATCAAACCCGGAGAGCCGCAGCTCTACAGAACAGAATGAAACCCCGACAACGTCGGGTGCGGTCTCCACGATGCCAGGTAGCGCATACGCCACGTCGAGCACCCCATCCACGACGTCGAGTAGCAACTCGTCGACGCAGAATCACACTGCCACCGGGGACAATCACAATGCTCAGTGGGAGCATCGAAAGGCCGAGCAGGAGCGTCGCGATGCGGAGTTGGAGCATCGGAATGCGGAGCTGCAGCGTCGAAATGCCGAGTTGGAGCATCGGAATGCCGAGTTGCACAATGTGGCTTCTGTGACGCCGAAGCACACTTCGACCACGGGCAAACCGAGCACCACCCCCCCGAAGAAGCCGTAACGGAGTGTGACCTCGGGGCCGAAGGGGTCATCGGATTTGGACGCAGCGCGGAAATGACGCTCGCGCTACGTCTGAGGGAATCAGGCTTCCACTTTTATGCCCTGGCATACCTCTCTGTTTTTCTCGCGCATACCTGTGTGGTATAGTTCAGCCGCCCGAACAGGGCAGCGACACACATGAAAACCTGTCCAACCTGCCACGCCACATATCCTGACACCATCGCATTCTGCGCCCGTGACGGCACGAGCCTGAAGACCACTGGGAGGTGGGATCCCGGTACGGTCGTCCGCGGCCGTTATCGCATCCTCAGCAAGATCGGCGAGGGCGGCATGGGTGCGGTCTACAAGGCGAAGCACACCGGGTTTGACGAGCTGCGCGCCATCAAGGTGCTGAACGCGGACCTCACCGGCGATGAGAAATTCCACCAGCGTTTTAAGCAGGAAGCTTACATTACCCGCAAGCTTCACCACCCCAACGCCGTGCGGGTGGAGGACATTGACGAAGCGGAAGACGGCAGCCCGTTCATTGTCATGGAGTACATTGAGGGCAGGGGCCTGGACCGGATCATGCAGGCGCAAGGTCCCATGGCAGCGGGGCGCGTGTGCGCAATTGCCAAACAAGTGGCCGCGGCTCTGGACGCTGCCCACCGCCTGGGCATGGTTCATCGTGACATCAAACCGGAAAACATCGTACTGATCCAATCCGCCGAGGGCGAAACGGCCAAGGTGCTGGACTTTGGCATTGCCCGCGTCAAAGAAGGCGGAAAGAAGGATGAGATCAAAGGCGTTGACCTTACGGGCGGCGGTTACGTAATTGGAACTCCCATGTACATCTCGCCCGAACAGGCGCAGGGGAAGCGTGGCGACGACTTGGACGGACGCTCCGACCTCTATTCCCTCGGCATCGTGATGTACCAGATGCTGACCGGCCAAGTGCCCTTCAAGTCGCCAAACACTATGTATATGCTGATGGCGCATATCCAGGAGCCGCCTACGCCGATTCGCCTGATTCGTCCTGATTTGAAGATTCCCGAGCCTCTCGCCAATCTGGTAATGCGGCTGTTGCAGAAGAAGCGCGAGTTGCGACCGGCCTCTGCCGCGGCTTTAATTGAAGAACTGACACGCATAGAGGCGGGCACGCCCGTGCTCGCACCACCTGTTTACACCAAACCCGTGGTCCCTGCGGCGCCGCGGGGAAGTGGTACGACTCTGATTCCGTCAACGCCTGCAGCTCCGCGGCCTGCCCAATTTGCGCGGCCCGGCGCGTCTGCTTATGAAGAACCGCATGAAGCTCCCCGGCCGTTCTATCTGCGGCCAAGCGTACTCCTGATCTTCGCCCTCCTGATGGCGGGAGGCATCTGGTACCACTCGACGCACCGTCCCGCAGACGAAATCGCCCGCCACCAGGCAGCGGCCGTGGACTTTGAGGGCAAACAACTCTATGCCCAGGCTGCGCAGGAATACCGTGCCGCCATCCAAATTGATGCCAACAATGCGGGTCTTCAGTCCGGACTGGGGCACGTTTTGTTGCTGGACCGGAAATGGGATGACGCCATCAGCGCCCTGCGCGAGGCCGTATCATTGCAGCCGGATGACGCGGTGGCCCACAACAACCTGGGCGTCGCCTTGCAAACCGTGGGGAATGTGGCGGAAGCCATCCCGGAATTCCGTGAAGCGGTTCGCGTCAAGCCCGACTACCTGGAAGCTCACGCCAACCTGGGCCACGCTCTGGAAAAGCAGAATGACCTGGCAGGCTCAATTACCGAATACCATGAGGTTCTGCGGCTGAAGCCGGACGATGCCGAGGCGCATTTCCACCTGGCGCTGGCGAATTACAAACGAGGCAATTCCGATGCCGCGGTGAATGAATACCGTGAGGCGATTCGGCTGCAACCCGGTTTTGCCTTAGCCCATCTTGCCTTGGGCGGCGTCCTGTTTAATCGTGGTGAACGCGACGCCGGAATTGAAGAGCTAAGAACCGCATACTCTCTTGCCCCCGATGACCCGGAAATCCGTGCGGCGTACCAAAAGCTGCTTGAGAAATGAGCAGGGCTGGGGCAACGATTTCCGCGGGGCTAAACAGACGCGGGAAAAATTGGGGGGTTTTCGAGCCCTGTAAGGGCGCAAGTTGATGGCTATTTAATATATCCCCTGCGGGAATCAGCGATAGTCACCGCCTTTGAGTTCTTCCGCCGCCCGGAAAACACCCCCCTACCCAGCGCCCAGATAATGTAGCTTATTAATGCAACCACGGATTAGCTTGCAGGGCACCACATGAAGATCTTGGAGGCAGTCCCCATGAAATTTGCACGCTTTCTCATGATATTTCTAGCCCTTACTTTTTCCGCCAGGGCCCAACGCCTGCCCGGAAATTTGGGGCCGGCGGAATACTACCGCCCGCCGCAATTGACGCTGATGATCGGCTTCATCAAGGACCCGCAACACAAAAACTTCACCGTTTCGGAGTGGGCCAAAGGAATCGGCGGGAATTTTGACGCTGTGCAGATTGCCGAACGGTGCAAGCGCGCCGGTGTGGCGCAGATCATCTGGTACGACAAATGGATCGACGGCCTGGTGTTCCACAATACCAGGACCACCCGTTACCACACTGAACGCGACTTTCTGGCGGAACTGGCGCCCGAGTGCCGCAAACGTGGCATCAAACTGGTCATTTATTTCAATACCTATTACGACGGCAACCCCGAATTTGCAGCCTGGGCCTGCGTGGATCAGCGCGGCAAGCCGATTCCATTTTCCAGCGGCTGGCCGGAAAAACTGCTCAGCATGTACTCGCCTTTCCACGAGAAGGTATTGGAACAGATTCGCGAATTGTTCGCGGACTACAACGTCGACGGCATCTGGCTGGACGTTCCCCAATACGCCAGCCTCAGTTACGACCGCTGGACCCGCGCAGCATTCAAGAAGCAGGTCGGCAAAGAAATGGACGAGGCTTCCGGTTCCGAGCGGGCGAGGTTCTCGGTTGAGTCCTCGGTGAATTGGAACCGGGAGGTTGCCGCATTCGTCCGCAAGCTGAAACCGGCCGCCACCGTCACCACCAATGCCCTCATCGACCCCATTTCCATCGGCCCGATGCGGGCTGCCGGCATGGGTGAACCTCTCGACTATTTCAGCACGGAGCTGCACACCATAGGGATCCAGCAGAAATTCGCGCCGATCCTGGGCGAAACCAACAGGCCTTTTGAAGGGGGCACGCTCATTTCCGACGACTGGTTCACACCCCTCAACAGTGGCCCCCTGAAGACCTCGAAGAGCATTGATCAAATGCATGTGGAGCTGGCCAGCCTTCTTACAGCGGGAATGAACACGTACCTTGCGGTTGCAGTAGGTCATGACGGCTCTTTGGATGAGGGCACCATGCGTTTGGTGGATTACTCCGGAGAGTGGCTGACCGCTCGCCGGCCGTGGCTGGAAGGTGCGGAGGATGTGTCGGACGTCGCCGTCCTGCTGGGAACCGCCAATCCGAAGGAACTCCAATGGCCGGAAGGGGGGCCGGGTTACGGCGACGAACTCGCCCGGATGGAGGCCAGCCTGCGCGCGAACGGGTACTTGCCACACCGTCTGATCAACTGTGCCGGATCGCGGAAATACGAGGGCATACCGCAGACTGTCCGCACCGTGATCGTGCCGGACCGCGCCCAGTTGACCCCTTCTGATATGGAGATGCTCGACGGTTTCCTCCGCCGCGGAGGCAAAGTGCTGGCCATGGGGCGGGGAATGGGTCTCGCCGGGACGGAGGAACCCAACCGGGCCGCACCGATGTTTGGACTTCACAACGCCGGCTACTTGTTGCCGGGCGGGACTTATTCGTTTGTGGTGAAGTGGAAAAACGAAAACCTCGGATTGCCGGGGCCGCTCCTGGCCGTGAGCGCGACCTCGGCGGAGCCGCTGCTTTGGGCATCAGTGCAGACGGCCGGCGAGATGCCGGTATTCACCCGCAACCACGTCGGAAACGGTACGGCGTACGCGTTTGCCGCGACGGAATCTGAACTTTTGGAAAAACCGGATCTTCTGGGTTACATCTGGGCGGAAAGCATCGGGGAACCCTTGTGGAAGGTCGAAGTCAATCCCCAGCGCTACCTCGTTCGGATACGCCGGCAGAAGGAGCGGTACGTCATGCACGTGATCGACAGCCCGACGACGAAGGAAGGTCCAATGACACGCTACCGTCCGCTCTATACCAGGATCACCATCAATAGCAACCGGATTCCATTCCGAAAGGCAATGATCGAGCCGGACAACCGCCCCGTGCAGGTTTCCACCGATGGCATCTGGAAAACCCTGGAGATTTATCCCGATCCGGAATTGACCATAGTGTTGGAATAGATGAGGCGGGTGAATCTGGAGGCAGAGCGGGATTGTATGGGAGGGTGGAATGAAGATTTGAGAGTACAGCTTTCTTCCCACGTCTGTGACCATGGGCCACAATCCGCAGGCCCTGACGGGCCTCAGTACGTGCTGAATTCCCTTTCTGATCCTCAATAGCAAAAACCGCTCTACCCATTAGGAAAGCAGCAGTTCCAAATCCTCGCGGCGCAGATCGCGAATCAGGCTGTTGTCCGCGCTGATGATGGCGTCGGCAAGGTCACGCTTGGTCTTCTGAAGCTCCAGAACCTTCTCCTCCACCGTGTCGCGTGCGATCAGCCGGTAAGCGAACACCTGCTGCGTTTGGCCGATGCGGTGGGCGCGGTCGATGGCCTGCATTTCCACCGCGGGGTTCCACCACGGATCGAGCAGGAAGACATACTCAGCCGCGGTAAGGTTCAAGCCCAGACCACCGGCCTTCAGGCTGATCAGGAAAAGGCGGCAGTCCGCATCATTCTGGAAGCGCTCCACAGGCGCTTGTCGATCGCGAGTGGCGCCATCCAGGTATTCGTAGACGGTCCCTTGGCGGTCGAGGCGATCGCGGACAATCGCCAGCAGGGAAGTGAACTGGGAGAACACCAATGCCTTGTGGCCTTCATCAAGAAGCTCGCGAAGCTGTTCCAGCAGCACGTCGAGCTTCGCGCTGGTGTCTTTGGAGCGCTTGAGATCGATCAACCCGGGATGGCAGGCGGCTTGGCGCAACCGGAGCAACGCCTCCAGCACTTGGATCTTGGATTTGGCCAGGCCCTCCACCTCGACGCGGTTCAGCAGTACGTCTCGGTAGTGCTGGCGGAGTTCGTTGTAAAGCTTACGTTGGCCGGACTCCAACTCGCAGTAGATGGTTTGTTCGGTTTTGGCGGGGAGTTCCGGCGCCACCTGCGCCTTGGTGCGGCGGAGAATGAACGGGCGCAGCGCGTGGGCCAGCAGGCGGCGGGTTTCCTCATCAGGGTTGCGGCCTGCTCCACCGGTCATTTTGAAAACGCTGGCACGGCCCAACATGCCGGGATTGAGGAATTCGAACAAGGACCACAACTCGCCCAAGTGGTTCTCCACCGGAGTTCCGCTGAGCGCCAGCCGGTGCCTGCCGCGCAGCAGCCGGACCGCCTTGGCCGCGTCCGTGGCCGCGTTCTTGATCGCCTGGGCTTCATCCAGCACCACGTAATCGAATTCGAGGTCTTTAAGGTGGACAACATCGCGACGCAGCGTTCCATAAGTGGTCAGGATCACATCGTAGTCAGCAAGGCTGCTGGTGTCGCGCGACACGCCGGTGTAATCAAGCACGCGCAGTTGCGGGGTGAATCGAGATGCCTCCTGCTTCCAGTTGAAAATCAGCGAGCGCGGGACCACGATCAGCGACGGGGCCGGAGGATCGCCGGCCGAACGATGTTGACGGCGTGCCTCCAGCATGGAAAGCACCTGAGCGGTCTTGCCCACTCCCATGTCATCTGCCAGGCAGCCGCCGAAGGAAAAGCGGCGCAGGAACGCCATCCATCCCAAACCCTCGCGCTGATAATCGCGCAAGCGCCCCACAAAACCTTCGGGCTGTGCAGCGGGTTTAATCCCCTTAAACTGGCCGAGTTCCTGGCGCACACGATTGAAGGTTTCGTCGCAGCGGGCCTCCGGTTGCGAAGCCAACAGGGCATCGAGCAATCCCGCCTGGCTGGGACGGAAGCGGATGTGCCCATCCTCGGGCGTGCCCAACCCGGCCAGCAAGCCGATACGGTTAAGCCATTGTTCCGGCAACACGCCAAAGGTGCCGTCATCCAATCGGACCATGGTCTCGCCATGGCGCAGAGCCTCAAGCAGGGCGGGCAACTGCGCCGTGCTTTCGCCGTACTCCACCTTGCCATGCAATTCAAACCAGTCAACGCCGCTCGAAACCTCGATGTTGAAAGCGCCCGGGCGGCGGAAGACTTTTCCGTCGGCTTCGATGTGCCAGCCCGATTCCACCAGTGCCCGCACAACACGGGGCAGTTTGGTGGGCGCAATCGTCCACGATGGGTCGGCCTCCCAGTAGGCTGGTTTCTTATACTGAACACCCAACTCGCTCAACAGCCTGGTGGCGGCCTCTTCCACGGCGGCGTCACGCCGAACGTAGCGCCGGGCCTCCGCTTGGTAGAATCCCCGCGCCGGGTCATGAGCGGGAACCTGGCGGCCGTCATAGTCAAATGCCAGTTCCGCCCGAAGCCTCTGCGACGGGCTCCCAAACTCATCCTTGGCGCGAATTCGGAGACAAGCCCGGGGCGGGAGACTCACCTCCTCAAAGCGCAAATCGTCGGGCACCTCCAAATCAGGCAGGCCGGGCAGGCTGAGCAATGTCCCCAGCAAGCTCTCCAGGTCTTTTTCCGGGGCGCGGATCGGCCCGGCTATTTGGAATTGAAAGAGAGATTCAAAGGGCGTGTCCCCGGCCATGGGTCCCGCCCGGTCGCCGGTAAACATGAGTCCGCCGGGCGTAATCAGGGCGGCGTTCTTCAGCTCGATACGATCTTCGCCACGACGCAGGACGCCGGCTACTTCCCAGCCGCTTTTGGCTTGCCGCCGCAACTCCAATCCAAAATTCCAGGGACCACCCTCGTCCCAGGAGACCGGGGAAAGCTCATCTTTCTTCGTACTGATTCTCAAATAGCACCGGCCAGTTCGGGCAGCCTTGGCAATGATGCTTTCCGCCAGGGCTTGCGGCACTGGGCAAGTGTCGGGAACCCGCTCGCCCGTCGCTACATAGCCCCAATTGTAGGAGGGAGTAACGCCTGAAAGGATCGACATGATTTCACGATCATCCTCAGAAGGAAGCTGCGGGATCTGTTCCCGTCTCAGGGGGTTATACAAAAGGGTCTTCCAAGTACCGTCAGCCTTAGGGTCGCGCACGACGGGAGCGACCACCAGACGTTGCCGCGATCTGCTTTGGTCAACGTCCACGACATAGAGAATCTGCCGCCCCGCCGGCCAATTGAGGCGGGAAGCCTGTGTTTGCCTCTGCGACTCGACAATGATACTGATCTGTGTTTTCCACGAAGGCTGCCTGGGTTCGGCAGGGCTGATCCCCGCAGGTGGACGATGAGGTGGCGGTGAGGGGAAGGCCTCTTCATATTCCTGCTGGTCCTCGTCGATATCCGCATCGTCGAAATAGGCAAATTCCAGTATCGGATCGGGGGCCATGGCGGCCGGGGAAAGGTGGCCCTTTTCCTCGGCGGCAAGAATTGTAGCCCATAGATGCTTGCAAAATTCGCCTCCGTCAAAATAGGGGCATTCGCAGGTGGCGAACAGCGCACAGTCGTTCCAATCAAGCAGGACCATATAATCTTGGGAGCCCCGGACACGAGCTTCCAAACGAATGTCAGTCGCGTGTACGATCTTCACGAGCCCCTGGGTAAAATAAGTATTCCCCCGATCCCGGATGCGCGCACTGAAATAGCGGGCCAGCTTTTTCGATAGCTCCTTGCGGCCCTGAACTTTCCTAATTTGGCCAAAGGTCATGTTACTTCGATCCATTCAAATGGAAGTCTACCAGGCATCAAATGCGCAGGAAGCACTGGTAAAACAAAGGCTATTCCTCGCAACTCATGACTTCTGGGAGGGGATAGTATACATGCTCGTTTGAGTGCGGCACGAGGCAAAAATCAGTCGGGATTATTAACGGCACCATCCCGGACTTGGGCTGAATTGCCCTCCGTCAGGATCAGACAATCTGGCGCTGTTTGCAGCCAGATGCGGCGGTAGTGTCCTAGTTTGCTGCCTCGAAAGTTCCGCATGGCAATCCGATTGCATCTAGCATCTCTTTCACCGACCAAATATGATCGGTGATTCCGGCTTCCATGGCCGGGGTCACTCGCAAAGTCTGGTGTACGCGGCAGAAATTATTGTGCATCAGGAATAGGGCGAAAGCCGCCGCGTAATTTTCCACTTTCTTGCTGAAGGCATTGGTGAGTCGGGTAAACCGGCGCACACCCATTCTTACGGTCAGATTTGACCGCTCAATGTACGAAGTCGAGATGTGCTTGGGGTCGGGGTTTCCCATGACCCGCTTCGTCTCGCACGCTACGCACTGGGCGGGGCTGTAGCGGGTTTCTTCCTGGGTGGACTCGTAAACCTTGATGAGCTGGGCGTAGTCGATCTCACAGCCGAAGGTATCTTCCGCAGCGACCGCGTACGCTTTCAATCCATCGGTGGTCAGTTGAATTCGGCTCTTGAGCCGCCCAGCTAAATCCTCAATCAGAATGCGAGCGGTCCCAGCATCGCGATTCCCAATGGTGAAAGAGGGGATCAGTTTGGTTTCGGCATCAATCGCGGTCCAAGTCCAGATATCCCCAATGCCATTTTTACCCTGTAACTTAGCGGGCACGTTCTTCTGCTTCGCGTAGCAGAAGGCCCACACTTCGTCGCATTGAACACGCTTGCAATTTAGGTCGTGGAAAGTCTTGTCCTGATAGTCTGCGCTCGCATAGCCCGCTTCGACTTGGAGTTTCAGCACGGTATCTTTCGACACGTTGAACACGCGGGAAGTTGCTCGGATTGAGCAACCCTCAATCAGCGCCGATGTGATTTGAGCTTGTTTTTCGCAGGTCAGTCTCTTCATAGCATCTCCTAACTTACATGCTCATTATACGAGAGCGCTCCCGTACATATCAAGAACTAGATTCAGCCTGTTTTCAGCGCTTTACGTTAGCGCTCACGTATGATAAGGAATATTTAACTTGACATTCCAGACCGCTCACGTATAATAAAAAGCGTGGCAAAGAAGCGAAAAAACCCGTATGCTGTCGCCCTCGGAAGGAAAGGTGGTAAAAAGGGAGGTCCAGCAAGGGCTGCTAACATGACTGCGGAACAGCGAACTGAAAGCGCTCGGAATGCCGTGCAGGCCCGCTGGGCGAAATGGAAGAAAGACCACCCTGAACCTTCCGCCTAAACTTTTGCGTCGCGTGTCCCTTGAAATTCTCTTATGCTGTGCCCATTCTCGGACGATATAATGGTAGGCAGGAGGAAATATGCCTAATGTTAGGGTTAAGATAACCATCCCGAACGTGGGACCGGTGGAGGGGGAGAGGATTCCTATTACGGAATCGACCGAGCGGTGGACCGATCTAAAGTTAGAGGACGGCACGGTGTTAAGGGTTAAGCCTGCAATTATCTCTGTGATTCGGGTTGATAACCGATATGACCAAGAGGGGAATCCGATGTACGCCATTCAGGGTGGACAAATCATGACCATTGCAAGCGTCGAAGACCATTTAAAGAGAGACGCGGGCAAAGAAAAGAAGGTACAGTAAAATGCCTAATGTCATTTCAGTTAACCCTAAGAGGATTGACCCAATCGTGGTTGGGCTTACGTACCACTCCTATTTTTCAACTGAAAATCCGATGGAGGATGCTCCTCCAGAGAATGCCCCTCAATATGCCGAAATAGTAGAATTTTCTCAGTGGGAGTCCGAACCCACCACAAAGGAATCTTGGCTTTCCGATGAGGCAATTTTTAAGATTTTGACCGAGAAATGGCACCGAGAGCGAGGTGCATCATCCTCGATCACCGAGATCATTCTTTGCCCGTCCTACCAAAGTATTATTGCAATGGGTGACAGGGTGATTCCCTTGATTTTGTCTCAACTCGAAGCAGAGGGGAACGAACCAGACCATTGGTTTTGGGCGTTGCAAGTTCTTACCGGCGTGAATCCAGTCTCTGAGGAAATTGAAGGAAATTTGCCAGCCATGTCGGAAGTTTGGCGGGAAACGGCTAGGTCCAAGGGATATATCTGGTAATGCCAAGCTGGAGCGCGGCAGAATTACCAAATCTTACAGCACAGACCTGCGTTGAAACCAGCCCCACCTCAACACTTTATAATTGCATTGCGTGGGCTGCTGGCGATCCGAAGCGCTGGTGGTGGCCAGTCAATCGTCGTGGTATCAGTTATTGGCCGCAAGGAGTTCCCCGCGAGGAAACAGTACAAGCATTTGTATTAGCTTTCTCCACACTGGGATACTCCCCTTGCGAAAATCCAATCCTTGAAGAAGGTGTTGAAAAGATTGCCATTTATGCCAAAATCGCCTATGGTCAAGCAATTCCAACACACGCCGCCCGTCAACTTGAATCAGGAGAATGGACCAGCAAACTGGGGCCTCTAGAGGATGTTAGGCATTTAACCCTTGGGGCTGTAAGCGGCCCTATCTATGGCAGGCCTATGGCTTTCCTCTTCCGCCCGCGCATTAAGATTCACTGCGCTTGATAACTTCCCGCATAACTCTATAGGCAATCTGATTTGTATCTTCGCGGGGCTTCCTTTTGGCTGGATTCCTCTTAGGCTTCGGGGGCTCCTTTTTTGTCAAGTTGCCAGTGTGCCACGGGAGCGGGGTGGGGCAAGGCCCAAAATGCCTCAAAAAATTCAAACTAGGACACGACCGATGCGGCGCTTGATTTCCGTTATAATATTTGGTAAATTTAAAATGTGGGAGCGGTAGGGATTTTGTCCCTAACACAAACCCGAGAAGGAGCTTACATGCCGATCGAGATCACATCCAAGGCCGTGTCCAAGGTAAAAGAGATCATGTCCCAGCAGGAACCCCAGCCCCTCGGGCTACGCGTCGGGGTAGCCGGCGGTGGCTGTTCAGGATTCTCCTACCAGATGAACTTCGAAAGCCAGAGTAATCCCATCGACAAAGTGTATGAATTTGATGGCCTGAAAGTCTTTGTCGATCAAGCCTCACTTATGTACCTGAATGGGACCAAGATCGATTACGTCGAAACCTTGGAAGGCGCAGGCTTTAAGTTTGAGAACCCTAATGTGAAGACCACCTGCGGTTGCGGCAGCTCCTTCAGCGTGTAAGTTCATTCGCTGTCAATTTTAGGGACCCCCGGCTCGCCCGCAAGGCGCCTCCGGGGGTTTTCCTTTTCCAGGCGATCCATCCAACCCGCCGTCGCTCCGCTTCGTGTCCTAACAAACGAATGGCGCGGCCCCAAAACTCGAGACCGCGCCACCTTTCAAGACCGGCAAACTGATAGTCGCTCCCGAATCCACTTACGAAACAGTGTGATATCTAATTCGGCAGTTGGTGGACCCGGCGTGTCTGCAGGACCCAAGTCGGTGCGGTCCAGGAGGCGCCGCTGGCGGACGTCCCACTGGTCTGCTCGTAGAACAGAATCCCATTCGTGTTGTACGTAGGCGCAGTGGTCAATCCGGTCAACCCGCTGACCCCAGTAAAATTGGTGTCGGCAAAAGTCATGACGGTAATGGGATTCCCTCCGAAGATTGCGCCGCAGGGAGTCAGGGTAAAGCCGCCCGTCTTATTGTCGGAACCCGCTGCCTGCAAGGTGTTGAAATTTCCCACGACGGTGCGGGGTCGCAGGAAGACCTGGTGTGCGGTCATGGGTGGTGGGGAGCCCGATCCGAGAACTCCGTGGACGGCGACCTTTTGGCCCAGGCCCAGCGTCTTGGGGCCATAAGTGAAGGCTTGACGATTCCAATGTGGCCAGTTGGTGAAATAGTTGGTGGTGCCCGTCAACGTGACGACGAGTCCTGAATGAAGCGGAATCGACCCGCTGATGTCAGGGACCTCATCATCGACAAGCAGGGTGAAGGATGTCGCGTTGCCGGAACCGTCCCTGGTGACGGCAATAATGTGCCCCAGGAAGGCCGCC
>JARLGN010000650.1 GCA_031292775.1 Acidobacteriota bacterium
AAGGCGGGCATGGGATAAGCCAGCATCTTTTGGATGACGGCTTCGAAACCTGTACGCACCACAATCTCATCGCTGTTTTCCACCAGGATTTCGAAGGGCTTGATGTGCGGATCCACGTTTGGAGTAACGTTCATCCAATCCAGATCGTAGTAACGATAGATGTCCGTATCGAGCGCAAGACCCAGTTCGTCACGCCAGCGCTTTAGAAAGCTGCCCCAGAAAAAATCGCTGATGGGTACGCGATCGCCTTCCTGGTGGTGGAGGGTTTTCTTCATCCGGTCGAGCTTTGCCAGGCAATTGTCTGTGCGTATCATTGTAGGGGCCTCGTATATTTAGTAGCCATCCTCTCCGCGTTTTCGTGGGGAGGATGGCTTGCAATTCTTTCCCAACCGCTTCCTCACCTCTACGTCAAAGTGCCGGCCGCCCGGCCTGGGCAAGCTGGGTTACGTCTACCCGGGGCCGTTGGGATAAGCCGGAAGATCGGACGGCCGCGGCGGCAGATGTTTGGGGTGGTCCTTGATCGCCTTCATCACCACCTCAATGGCCTTTTCCAGTTGCGGGTCCTGGCCTTTCATGACCAGGTCAGGGGTGTTATCGATTTCAATATCGGGCGCCACGCCATAATTCTCAATCACCCATTTGCTGTCGAGCCCGTAAACGGAAAATTCCGGCCGGGTGATGTACCCGCCGTCAAGCAAAGGCTCGAAGCCGCGAATGCCGCGAACACCTCCCCAGGTGCGCATGCCGATCAGCGGACCCAGATGATACTTCTTGAAGTAGTAGCTGAAGATGTCGCCATCGGAGGCAGCGTAGGCGTTGGTGATGCAAGCCATGGAGCCATTAAAGACCACGTCGGGAATGGTGCCGCTGGCGAAGTTGCGGGCTGAATCCATGCCCGCCAGGATGCGGCGCAAGCGTTCAAAAATGAGCTGGTCCACAAAGCCGCCGCCGTTGTAGCGAACGTCGATAATCAGCCCTTCCTTGCGAATCTGCGGAAAGAACTGCTTGACGAATTCGTTCAGTCCTTCGCCTTCCATATCGGGGATATAGATGTACCCGACGCGCCCGCCGGTGGCCTGCTCAACCTTGCGGCGGTTGGTGTTAATCATGTCGAGTTGGCGCAAGGCGTATTCGCTCGCGATGGGCTTTACCAATACGTTGCGGGCGCCGGCAGCGGTGGGCGAGGAATTCGCGGTCAGCGTTACCGTCTCGCCGGCGGTGTTGATAAACAACTCGCTGGGCGCCTGCGGCGCTTTCAGCTCGCGTCCATTCACGGCGATGAGGTAATCGCCTTCCTTTACCACCACGCCGGGTTCGGTAAGAGGCGAGCGCAGGCCCGCATCCCAGTTTTCTCCCGGGTAGATCTTCTTGATTCGGTAAAGGCCGCTGGCGGCGTCGAACTCATAGTCCACGCCCAGCAAGCCGAGGTTGACGGGATGCAGGTTGGGATAATCACCCCCTCCCGCGTAGGTGTGGGAGTTGGCAAGCTCACCCAGCATTTCTCCCAGCAGATAGGTAATGTCGTACCGATTGGCCGCATAGGGCAGCAGCGCGGCATAGCGCTCGCGCTCCTTGGGCCAATCAACGCCATTCATCGAAGCGGTGAAGAAGAAGTCCCGCTCCTGCCGCCACGCTTCGTTGAACATCTGTTTCCATTCGGCGCGTGGATCGACGTGCATGCTCAGGGAAGCGAGGTTCAGTGCACCGTCGCCGACCTTGTGGGCAGAGTCGGAGGGCTTGGCGTCGATGATCCCAAAGGTGCGGCCGCGGGGCGTGGGATCATCGTCATCATCACTGCCGCCGGCGCCCGGCCCGGAATAGAGCAACTTGGATCCATCAAAAGAGACCTCGAAGGAAGCTGCGCCGGGGAGTAATACGCTGTCTTTGCGTTCCTTCAGGTCATAGACGTGGATGGCGGGTTGCTCACCCGGCAGCGGTCCGGATAGGCCGCGGACGGCGGAGGTGGAATAATAAATGCCACTCTTGCCCGCTTGCAGTTCCATGATATTGGAAACCGGCATGGGCACGGCCACGACGCGATTCTCAATTCCCGCCAGGTCGATGCGAAAATTCTTGGCAATGTCTTCTGCTTCTTTCTTGTCCTTCTCTCCCTCCTTGCCCTTGTCTGCGGACTCATCCGGTTTCTTGCCGCCTTCGTCACTTTTGGGTGCAAACGGCGAAGCCAAATCGGCGCGCAACGTCACCACGTAAACCCGATCGGCTTTGGGATTCGCAAACTCGAAATCGTAAACGCCCGTTACCTCATTGTAGTCACGCTGGGAAACGAAAAAGAGGTATTTGCCCGCGGGGTCGAAGGTGGGAGAGCTGCTGCTGTTGAAACTGGTGGTTACGGGAGTGATTTTCTTGTCGGCAAGCGAATAGAGGAGAATGTTATTGTTGTTGTTCTCTTCCTGCCGGGTGTAAGCCACCCATTTGCTGTCCGGCGACCAGACATACTCGGTGATGTCAAAGTATTTGCCCTGATCGATGAGCACCGGAGCCTTCTGATCAATATCCACATAGAACAGGCGCAGGTCTTTGTCAGCAAAGAGCAGTTTCTTGCTGTCCGGCGACCAACGGGGAGGCATCCGGGTCATCTTGCCGTCGTAAGTGATGCGAATTTCCCTGCCCATGCCATCCTGCGGAGTGATGTAGATCTCATCTTCTCCACTGCGATCGGAAAGATACGCGATCCATTTGCCGTCAGGAGACCACGTTGCGTACTTCTCCCGAATGCCCGGGGTCTGTGTCAGATTGCGAATGCTGCCGTCCTTGGCAGGGACGGTGAAGATGTCGCCGCGCGCGGTCAGGACGGCGCGATTGCCTTCCGGTGAAATGTTGAAGTCCGTCACGTTGCGGGCGACGTTGGCCCAATGCGGGCGTGCCAGACCGCGGTCGCCAGGCAAATAAACCGTAAGTTTCTTCGCCTTCTGGGATTTCAGGTCGAACGTGTAAAGGTAACCGCCGTTGGAGAACACGATGGCGTCAGGCCCCAGGCTGGGCCAGTCCACGTCGTAGTCCTTGAAGTCGGTGAGTTGCTTGGTCTGTTTGGTTTTCAGGCTGTAGCTGTAAATATTGATGCGATGCTCGGGACCGCGGTCAGAGCCGAAATAGATCGTATCACCGTGCCACATGGGGTAGGTGTCAGTACCCGGATAATCGGTGATGCGCTCGTAGGTTTTGTTCTGGAAGTCATAAATGGCAATGTCCTGGGCCATGCCGCCGGTATAACGCTTCCAGGTGCGGAAATTGCGGAAGATGCGGTTATACGCGATCTTGTTGCCATCGGGCGAAAACGAGGTGAGGCCTCCCTTGTCGATGGGAAGGCGCGCCGGCAAGCCACCGTCGATGCTGACGATGAACAGCCGCCCAAACCAGTCGTTAAACGTGTCGCGGCGCGAGAGGAAGAGAATATGTTGGCCGTCGGGCATCCAATTGATGACCTGGTTGTTCGGGCCCATGCGCTCGGGCACTGAGGTAACATCCGGTTCGAAGGTCAGTTGCTTGGGCTCGCCACCCTCGGCAGGCATTACGTAGACATTGAAATTGCCATCATATTGCGCCGTGAAGGCGATCCACTTGCCGTCGGGGGAAAATTTGGGGAAGAGTTCCAACCCGGGATCCGTGGTGATGCGCCGTGCCACGCCTCCGGAAGATGCCACCAGCCAGAGGTCACCGCCGGAACTGAACACGATCTTGTCTTTGTAAATGTCGGCAAACCGCATCAGACGGCCTTCCGGCATATCCGCGGCAACCGCCAACGGTGCAACCATAATCAAAATGAGGACGAGGAAACGGCAAATCCGAGCCATGAATTTCTCCCTTCGAATTTCGTCAAACAGTGCGCCGCTGGATAGGCCCACTGCGAACGGGCGATATTGTAACAGGAGAGAAGCGCAAATGGTGATTTCTCGATAAGCGGATTAGTTCTTATCGAGAGGGCGTGCGGGAAGACATGCAAGTCTCGGATTTGCCATCCGCTGCGGAATACAATGAGCCGGACCCATCTGAACAGTAGGCGACGGCTTTCTTAAGCTCAGTACCAAATGTGGGATCCGGCACAGTGGAAACCTCGTATTTTGTGACTGGTACTCCCTGACAAGCGCGGAGAGAAAGCGTGAAGATATCGATGGTGATGATATTGTGCTGGTTTGCTTTCGCATGGACGTAAGGATTGTCGCCTTTCGCGGGTCCGCCCAGTGGTTCTAAGGACTCTAAATCGCATGTAAATCCGAGCTTCGGATGCAGTTCACGGTAGCGATACTCGGCTATGATCACGCTGCGAGTCGCGTCCCGCCCTCTCAAATCGGAACCCTCATTCATAATCTGCTGAATTCCTTCCTCAATCATCGGCCAATACGAAAACAAGGAGCGGCCGTCTACCACCAATATAGTCGCCATGGAAAGGAGCACTAGGGAGGCAAAAACGGCCATGGCAGTACCTAATCCTGGGAACCGGCCGGATGATCTGACTATACGAGGAACAAGGATTAACAAGACCACACAGATTGGTAAGCCAAATGTAGCGAGGGTGTTGGACCAAGAGAGATTCAACCGCATAATCAGGGAAAGGTCCATACCAAGGCCCGCGCATATATTGGCGAACCAAGGGACAACACACCTAAATAATGTGTAGTTTATCGCCAAGATGGCGAGCCATGCCACCGCGGTGGAAAGAGTTAACCAAAGAGTCAGGGAAAAATGGCGACAGACGGGGCAGCGAAAGGACGTCGCGGTCGTCTGTTGTCCGCAATTTGCACAGTACATTTTCAGTATCCTCCCAGGTTGCTTCTGGTCTGTATTCCCATTTTGCGAGTCGAGTATAAATACGTGATCCACCCACCGATTACGCTAATTAAAGTGTGGGGGGAACCTGCTCCCCTGAGGAGTCGTAGCGAAGCGGATTTGCGCTTTCAAATCTTTGCGCCTCCGCGCCTCCGCGGTGAGAAAGAGCCGGATTATCCCGCGATGGCGCCGGTGACTTTGAACACGATGGCGTAGTCGCAGGGCTTTTGTGCGGGCATCATCACCTTCAAACCTGTGTTGTCCTGCGACCACTCAAGTTTGCCGTCGAAGCCCAGGAGTTCGACATTCTGGATTTTGCCGACTCGCAGCCCTGTGTTGGTGGCCAGCGGCCGAATGACCGATTGATAGTCCGGCCATCCCATCACGAACGCATAAAGGGTGTCGCCAATGGTCGTGAAGCGGACATCCGCCGCAGATAGATCCTTGCGTTTACTTTCGTTGAACTTGCTCTCCGAAGATGCACTCGGATTTGCAATTGTGTCCAAAGCCGGGCTTTCGCCGAAAATCTTCCATGGGCGTGAACGGTAGATGGCCTCGCCATTGACAGCCATCCATTTGGTGATTTCCGCGAGGACGTTCAATTCTTCCAGATCCAATGTCCCGCGCGCGGGTAGCGGGAAATTCAGCATCAGATTGCCGTTGCGGCTGACAATGTCCACCAGCATGTCGATGATGGTTTTGGGCGTCTTATATTCCTGGCCGCGCTTGTAATGCCATTGGCCGATGCAGGTATCCGTTTGCCAGGGGCGAGGCCAGATGTCGTTCACGATGCCTCGCTCCACGTCGAGCACTGAAATCCCTTCCTCGGCGTCTTCGGCACGCTTGCTGGTATACACGGCCTCGGTCTTCCCACCATTTTTCTTTGCACTCAAATTATAGAGATGGGCGATAAGGCTCAGCCCGTATTCCTCGAAGGGAAGGGGCCCGTCGGTATAGAGCAGATCCGGTTGATACTTGTCGACCAGGTCTTTGATTCGCATATACCAGTGGCGCCGCCACCACAAGGGGATGCCGGTTTCATCCCACTCAACCTCCTTTTTCCAGATCTGGTCGGTATCGACATACAAGCTGGCGTTGGCGGGGCCGGCGCCGTCGTAAGGCACACCTGCGTAGGGTCCCGTTACATCATGGCCGTGACTTACGGAAAACCACTTGTAAGTGATCCACAGATGTTCGCTGACGGCAAACCTGAGTCCCGCATCGCGCGCCGCATGCGCCCACATTCCCACAATGTCTTTCTTTGGCCCTTTGTTGGCGGCATTCCATGATTGATAGGTGGAATTCCACATATCAAAATTATCGTGATGCACGCCCATGCTCATAAAATATTTCGCGCCGGCCTTCCTGTACAAACCGATGAGATAGGCGGGGTCAAACTGCTCTGCTTTCCATTGAGGGAGGGTGTCCTTGTAGCCGAATTTGGAAGGATGCCCGTAGGTTTCGCAGTGATAAATGTTCTGTGGCGAGCCCTCGATGTACATATTCCGGGCATACCAATCACCGTACTCAATGGCCGATTGCGGACCCCAATGCGCCCAGATGCCGAACTTGGCGTTGCGAAACCATTCCGGGATTTCATACTTGCCCAGCGATGCGCGCGTTCCTGCGAACGGCCCGCGTTCAACTTCAATGCCCGGTGATGATTCGTGCTGCGCCGCTCCAAGCTTCAACGCTGGAAGCGTTCCCGCAATGAGTTTGCAAGCGGTTCGTCTGGTGATTTGTCGTGACATGGTCTCCCGTCCCCCTTCGGTAATGTGCCGATGGCACCCAAGCATTCCAATGGTGCGAAACCTTATCACGGGTGAAGAACGC